>CAMBUJ010000142.1 GCA_945871005.1 Opitutus sp. GAS368
TGGAAGGAGCCAGTCGCCCGGTTATGGGCTCGTCGGATACTCCACCTGGCCGTGTAAATCAGTTGGTCCACGCCGACAAATGCCACCTCGGCAAAGCCCTCGGCGGTGCCCCGGCGCAGGAGGTTGCAGGGATCTTTTTGCGTAATCTCTCCACCGGCGTCGGGCAGATTGGTCCCTTTGGCGGCCACCAGGCGCGGGGTATCTTCGTAGAGTGCCAGGCAGAGGGCATCCAGCAGCGTGCTCTTGCCGCAGCCGGTGGGGCCACTGATCGAAAACAGGCCGGTCGTACTGAGCGGAGGCCGGGTAAAGTCCACCGTGTGGGTGCCGGCCAGGGAGGCGAGATTGCGAAGACTGATGCGGAGGATTTTCATCGGGCGGGACGAGGGCGAACGGGGGCGAGACGGGTGCGGGGTGTGAAGGCGGGAAGCGGACGGGAAGCGGGGGCAGTTGGCCGACGGTTAGTGCGCGGCGGGACCGGCGGTGGGCTGAGCGGTGGACTCGGCCAACAAGATTTCGCGCAACGCAGCCAACAGCGCGGGTGCGGGCGGGTTCTGGTATTTCTCCACCACGGTGTCGTGAAGCAGGCGCTCCGGATCGAGCGAGGTGAGATCGGCCAGGGTAACGGGGACCGCTGCACCCGAAGCCGAATCGGTTGCGTCGCGCGGCATAGGAGCGAGCTTCACCGATGCCAAACGCACGGGCTTGCCGACCAGCGCGGTGTCGATGCGGTGGCGGCGGGTCGGGTCGGGGCCTTCGTCCAAGATATGAATTTCCAGAAACGGGTGCTGTTCAACCGGCAACTCGGCTTCAAAAACCAGACCGGCAATCTGCTCCAGCAAGGCCTCCAGGCCGAGGGCCCCTCGCGACGGAATCCGTAGCAGTGAGGCGGTAGGCGGGATCGGGAGCGGTTCGACGGCGCTGAGTAACCCGCCATCAAGCGCGATGCGCAGGATCCGGTGGCCGTAGTCTTTTTCGGAAAACGACAGCGGGATCGGACTACCGCAGTAACGGATGCGCCCGCCGTCGATCGACTGAGGTTTATGGAGATGCCCCAACGCGACGTAAGCCAGTTCCGCCGGGAACGTGTCCGCTTTGAGCGCTTCGCTGCCGCCGATAATCAAGGGCCGCTCCGACTCCGTCGAGGCTTCGCCGCCGGCGAGATGGCAGTGCCCAAGCGCGACAATCGCCGCACCCGGATAACGCTCGTCGCGCAACGCCACCGCTGCGGCGGTGGCGAGACGGTAGAGTTCTTTAATCCCCTCCAGATAAGGATCGGCGGCGGCGGGCAACAGCGGGACATCCGCCGGACGCAAGAACGGCACGGCCACCGCGAGCGCCTCGACCTGGCCCGCCGCGTTTTTTAACGGGATCACAAATCGAGCCGGCTCGATCACTCCGTTGGCGTCGCGGGGCACCGTGCCGATGACGCTGATATTAAGCGCGGCGAGCAGAGCAGCCGGGGCTTCGAGGCGGGCGGCCGCATCGTGGTTGCCCGCGGTGATCACGAACTGGAGCTGGGGGTGGGCGGCGTGGGCGCGGTTGAGGAAATCATAAAAACGGCGCTGGGCCTGCGCGGACGGATTCACGTTATCAAACACATCGCCGGCGAGCAGGATGGCGTCGGGGCGGTGTTCGGCCAAAGCGGTCAACAGCCAATCCAGGAAGCGCGCGTGCTCATAGTCGCGGTCGTAGTCGTGAAAAGTCTGCCCGAGGTGCCAGTCGGCGGTGTGGAAAAGGTGAAGCATGGCGGTGTGGTGCGGATTGGAACCAATAAAGAATTGTGAGGCGAGTAACGGGTTAAACTATACAGGGATGAAGGGCGTTCGTATGGCGATGAACTGGAGGCCGGCTAAGGATTAACCGAGCTGCGGGGCCCCACGTTACCACTGGGGGTCGGACAACCACGGGAACCCCGTCAACATAATGAGTCAGGCCCAAAAAAGCCGAAGCCCCGTCTTCACCGCAGTGGCAATTCATCACTGCGCTCGAAGGAAAGGCCCTCCTGTCGAGCAGCACGAAGACGAGCCAGCTCATCCCAGGCGGAAGCGAGGCGGTGATCGAACCACCGTGCCAGCACCGTCACAGCGGGACTCGCGGCGGGCAGCTTGTTAACCGCCACAAGTTGATCGAGGGTTCGCCGCGATAGGACTGCCACCGGGATACTTAGCGCAGCCTGTTTGCGCAGCACATGCCTGGGCTCCAGGGCGAGAAGCCGGGCCTGCCTCCGTCCCGAACCCAAGCCGTCATCCAGCCCCACAAGATGAAGATCGAGGTGGCCGCCGGTTTCCTCGCAGCGCGGCAAAATCCCGTCTGCATCCAGTTCGCCTTCACCATAGGGAAGCGCGGTCTGATTTGAGTCCGACTGCGGCCCGGCATCCGGCCGGGTGTAAGCATCGCCACTCTGAATGAGCGCGAGCAGGAGTTGCTGGGACAACCGTGATCCATCAACGAGCCCGGCACCGGTCAACCGCTGGGCGGCAGGGGCGCTGAGCTGGAAAACGACGGCCCGGCCATGGAGGCTGGCCTTAGCAAAATATCCCGATGCGTCGGAGTGGGCGTGAAGCGTAGGCATGCCGCCTACGTTATCCCCGGGGGTCAGACATCTGTGCGGGGGCCCCTCCGCCCCCCCGCTTTACTCGGCAAGCCCTAATTTTTCCGCAAACTGGCGAATTTGCTCCGGCACACTCGGCTCAGTCCGCAGGGGCGTCGCTTCGCTCAAGGTTTTTCCGTCCCGGCGTAAAATCACCCGCAGGCTCCCCGTGTCCTCGTCTACCCAAAAACGGGCAGTAACGTCATCCGGCAGCGTTTGGCTCCAAGTTTGGAGCTGCCCCCGGTTGGTCAACTCACGTCGGGTCCAACCTTCACCTAGCGGGACGGGAGTCGGAGCTGCGTCGGTATTCCTCCACGTTCCCGCCATCGCAACGACGCCTATTTCCAGCCGGTGGGGTCGCTTATTCAAAGGTGCGTGGCCGCTCGACAGCCAAACCACCAAGGCAATCGAAGCGGCGAGTGCTAGGGTGGCCCACTTGAAAATTTGCCCCGTGCGCTTTGCTTGGCGCGGTTTGGCGAGCGCGCTGCGGCGGGCCGCATCGAGAGTGGCTACCGGCACCGGTGGCGTAGCCGGAGATCCAGTGGGGGCCAGCGCCGCTTGGTAATCGAGCGCCACCGCGATTCTCGCTTTTGCAGAGGCGATGTCGGCATCCAGCAGGTTACGGTTTTCCGGCTGCTCCAACAAAGTCGCCAACTCGGACTCCTCAATTGGCGTGAGGTCACGTTGATGACTCAGCCTAAGTAATTCGCTTGTTCGTGGAGTGCTCATGTCAGGATAAGGAGTCGCAAATAGAGCGAGAGTTCTTTCATCAGCCGCGGTTCTTCGTGCGCCCGGCGGCTGATCTGGCGAAATGCCCGGTGAATGACCACGCCCACGGTGCCAATGGGTTTGGCGTATCTTTCCGCCAATTCCTCGTACGTTGCACCGCGCAAATAGTCCCTGAGCAGGGCCGCTGCGGGTTCGCCCAGGGCCGCGATCTGCTGCTCCAGTAGAGCGCTCACTTCATGCCACCGCTTGGGTTCCGTGACTTGAACACAGGCCTGCTCTATGGCGTCCAACTCGGAGGGCTCAAGACTCACGGTCAGGGGGGCACCGCGTTTTTGCGCCAGTATTTTCCGTAAGCGCGATACCGCACCGCGCCTCGCCGCTAAAAACACCCGCGCGGTGACCTCCTCCCAGGTTGCCAGGGAGTGGATGTCCGTTGCCGTGGCGATGATTGCATCTGCGGCCACCTCTTCGTGATCGGTGGCAGGCAAGGACCAGCCCGGGTGGCTCGCTCCCCGCCAAGCGAGTGGGTAAAGCACCGCATAAGCCTCGCGCCAGGCATCCTCCGCTTGGGATTTCAAGCGGATCAAAAATTCCGGTGGCGGTTCGTTGGGCTTCAATGTCACTTTTGATTTAACTCAGCCGCCCAGGGACGGTTTCAGGCAAGGATGTAAGAAACAATCGTCCCTTCGCGACAAGCAAGATGCCACCATCCATGCTAATTCACCTTTTCTCCACCTTCCCTCGGCCCTCACCCGCGCTCCGGCGTCTTTCCCTATTATACGTCGTAGGGGCTTCGCTAGCCTGCGGACTGGTCCGGGCTGACGCACCGACGCCTGACCCGTACAGGCTGGATTCGCTTCCCAATTGGATAATCGCCAGCCAAGCCTTTTCGGATGCGGGTCATGTCACTCAGCTCGCACGGCTGAATGAGCGGATGCTCAAGGCCATGGCCGGTGATGCGGAGTGGGAGCTGCATCTCAGTGAGCGCCAGGCCGAGTTTCTGCGTCAATCCGGGGACTTGGAAGCAGCCCGACTCGCGTATGACCGTCTGATCGCGTTAATCGCCAAGGATTGCCGCAGTAAACCTAGTCCGGACAAACTTTGCGCCACCTGTTTGGCCCGATCGGTGGAAGCCCGCATGTGTCAGATCGACATTCTGGAAAAACAGAAGCGCTACCCCGAAGTCCTGACCGCCGGTCACGCCTTGCTCGCGCAGGCCCGTGCCGAGTTGGGGCCCAAGCATGATGCCACCATGCGGATATTGGAACCGCTGGCGCGGGCCATGAGCGAGTCCGGTCAAATCGAGGAAGCGGGCGTGAACTTTAATGCCAGTCTTGATTTTAACCTGGAGTCCCATGGCGCCAACTCGTGGCAAGTCGCAATTTCGTGGAATAACTATGCCACCTTTCTCCTGCAGACCGGCCAGGTGGAGGCAGCCAACAAGGCGTTTCTAGAGGCGCTTCGTGTTTATGATTTGAGTGACCTCGACGCGTTCACCTGCTGGGCCCTGAACCGCAACTTCACCCGCCTGGCCATCGACCAGGCCGATCCGGTCGCCTCCCTGTCCGCAGCCAAAGGGGTTTTCGCCTCCGAACTGGAGATGATCCAAAATCTATTCGCAGGCAGCAGCGAGGAGGCACGGTTGCAAATCGCCGCCCGCATCGAACCTGTGCGGTGGTTCGCCACAATCGGCGCCGCCCGCCAGGTCGCCCAAGCTTCGCTCCAGACCAAGGGCATCACACTGGACTACCTGCTGCTCGCCGCCCAAGCCCCAGCGCAAACCAGCGAGCTGATGAAGTTTGCTGAGTCTCTGCTGAACGAAACCGATTCACGTAAGTTCTTTCAGCCCTGCACCCTGCCCGAATCGGTGCAGAATTCAAAACTGCCCCCCACGCGTCCCGTCTTATTTGATAAAACGCCCGAGGATCTGGCCCGCATGCTTCCGGCCCGCTCCGCCGCCGTCGATTTCGTGCGCTACCGGCACTACCTCGGACGCTTTCAGGATGAACTCCGCTACGGCGCGGTAGTGATTCCGGCGGCCACCAGCCCAGAGGCGGCAACTACGGCCATGCGTTGGGTACCGTTGGGGCCCGCTGCCGAGATCGACCGGAGCATCAACACATTGGCGGGCGATATCGGTGATCCGCTGCAAGCCGGCCTGGTTGCCGTCCGGCTCCGCGCACTCTACGACCGCGTCTGGAAACCCGTGGCGGCGGCCCTCGGCGAGCCCGTGGAGACCGTGTTTATCTGCCCCGATGGCGACCTCAACTTCCTCCCTTTTGGCGTGCTGCTGGATGAACACCAAAACTTCATCGCCGACCGCCAACTCCTCATCCAAGTGGCCACCCTGCGCGACCTCTTCGATGACTCCCGCCGCAGCATCGTTGAGCAGAATTCCGATTGGACGGTGTTTGCCGCGCCGGAATTCGATCAAACCTCTGATGGCAAACAAGGCCTCAGCGTTGCCAATTTTCGCGATGTGGATGCACGTGACCTCGCCGGCATGAAGCTGGCCGCCCTCCCAGGCACCCGGACCGAAGCCGAAGGCTTGGGCGCGCTTGCGAAGGCAGGCGCCTTCACCCCCAACCTCTTTCTTGGGGCCGACGCCAACGAGGCTGCGGTCCGCCGGGTAAAACACCCGCAAATCGTGCATTTTGCCACCCACGGTTTTTTTCTGCCCGCCTCCCCGGAAAACGCGCTGGTAAACCCCATGGATCGCAGTGGATTGGCGCTTACTGGAGCGCAAACCACCCTCACTGCCCTTGCAAACCGTTTACCCGTTCCACCCTCTGCTGATGACGGCATTCTGACGGCAGCCGAAGTGGCTCGCTTGGATCTCCACGGCACCTGGATTGCCGCCTTGTCGGCCTGTGACACCGGGCGCGGAGACACGCGCGATGGCCAAGGCGTCCTCGGCTTACGACGCGGATTTAGGGCCGCAGGAGTCGAGAACCTCCTTTTGACTCTCTGGCGCATTCCTGACCGGGAAACGGCTGGCTTCATGACCGGGTTTTACAAACAGGCCATTGAACTCAAGTCCCCGGCGATGGCGTTTGCACTCACTCAACGTGAATGGCTCCGCCGCGTGCGCGCCGAGCAAGGCATCGCCGCAGCCGTATCGGTGGCCGGAGGCTTTGTAATCAACACCTCCGGCCTGCCCCCGGTAAAACGGTGAAGCCGGTTCAGGGCAGCTTGAGCACACGCTGATAGAGTCCCGACAGTTTAGCCGCAAATGAACGGGTGTGCGCAAAGAACAATCCATGTATTTTCCATGCGCTCCTTGCGTTCTTTCGCGGCTAACGGCCTTGGATTCAAACCGCCCCGTCCCCAGCAAAGGGGAAAAGTGATAAAAAAATAAGAACGGTGAAATAAAGGAACGGAGTTCGGCGATTAGGAGGGAAGCCGCGAGCGCACACAGCTCCGGCCAACCACTCCATCGCCATGACTACTCCGCATCGTTTCAACCAGGGCTTCGGGCTCATTCACCCATGAGCTTCCTTAACTGGCTCCGTGCCCTTTTCAGTCCCGCCGAACCGGATCCCGCTGAAAGTGTGGAGGCTCTGTTGCTCGCCGCCCAGGCGGACGAGGGTTTGCGCCATCAACTCCTCTATCTGGTGGGTTTGCCACCGACCGAGCGGGCGGCGGTCCTGCACCGTGCAGTCCAAAAAATGGATAGCCACGATGGGGGTGATAGCATGCGGGATATCTTCATTCTGCTTAACAATCCTCAATTAGCCGAGGGGATTGCCAAAACGTTACGCAATCTATGACAGCCCAAAATGACCAGCCTTATATACAATAAAATAGATACCCCGAAATCGCCCTGCCTCACGTAATAACACACTAAAACTTTAATAATAAAACTCCGAATACATGAAAACCCATACAGTCAAAAAAACCAAAGCCTTCACCCTCGTGGAAATCATGATCGTGGTCGTAATAATTGGCCTCTTAGCAGCTATGGCAATTCCTGCCTTTAAAAAGGTAACCCAAGCTACGCAGGACAAAACCGTCCTTAATAACCTGCGCCAGATTCAATCTGCAGCGGACCGCTACTTCCTTGAAAAAGGTGAATCCACAGTAGACCTCACACAACTCGTTACCGACGGTTACCTAAAGGTTACACCACAGCCAGTAGCTGACGAGGTTTACCCACCTACTATTCTTGCTGCAGCTACTACACCACTGGAGTCAATGGTTAACGGCAGATTAATCCAGTTTAAGAACTAAAAACCAGAACGGTGAAATAAACCAACGGGATTAGGCGATTAGAAGGGAAGCCGCGAGCGCACACAGCTCCGGCCAACCACTCCATCACTATGATCGCTCCTCATTATTTTCCTCAGGGCTTCGGGCTCATTCACCCATGAGCTTACTTGTATGCAGTACGGACGCAGGGCTCGACGAGCACGGAACGGCAACCTCCGTGGTCGACTGGGTGCCCGTCGGTCAATGCATCAATGCCTACACCCGAGCACAGGCTTTAGCCGACGGCGTGCTGGTTGACTTGACGCAACTGCCGATGATTCGCCAACAATGGCGTCATCCCATGGCCTGCACCTACACGGTCTGGTCCATCATAAAAGAGGCCGCAGCTCAGGAGGGCAATGAGCTAACTTGCCTACTTTACGACGTATCAACAATGGCTCGAATCGCCTCAAGGATTGCCGGAGGCACCTCTACTAATACGATTCGGTTCAAGGTCATCCTCGGTCACCGTAATCAACCCCTAAAGCTCCATGTCGGCCCCGGAGACACCTCTGAGTCAGTGCTCACCCTGATGCTCCCCGACGAAGACTGAAGCCGGGGACATCGCTCCTTATTTTGGAGTCACACCGGTCTCAGTATCCGACAAAGAAGTTGAACGAAGTCGATACGGCCAGTGCCCTAGACAAAACTTACTATAGCGGCACCAAATCCATAAAAAACAGATTTTTCCACTGATATGCATCTTCAATCTTTTCCGTCTTAACTTACATACAGCTACTAATTATTCGGCGACACGAGTGTCCGGAAGTAAGTTGCTTCATGCCAATAGTTTAAAATCATGTTCTGATGCTGCCATTGAATCAAAAACGGTCATGTCTTTCATAAACAATTCATTGATAGTGACTTTCTCGAATGGCGTCACGCTTACAACCTGTAGGATTTCGTGCAAACTCGGTTTCAAGTCCAAAGTCTTCTTCATAATCGCCACCAAAAGATAGGCGCTGATGGCCGACCATATTTGGATGCGCACAGCGTTCTCCGAGGTTCCGACGAACGCATGAATGCGCAGGTGCTGCTTGATCCA
>CAMBUJ010000143.1 GCA_945871005.1 Opitutus sp. GAS368
TTGCCCAACCAAGTCATCCTCCACCTTGGTCACTTCCCACGGTTCCGGCAGCAACAGCAACCGCCGGTAATGTTCATGCACGCTTATACTCATCTTTACTTTTTAGCTGCTTTTTAGTCCCTCACCCACAGCAAAACGGGAAGAACCCAAAAGACTTGGGGTTCGCGGGACAAGGCCCCGGGGTGCGCCCGCCCGGTAAAGTAGAGCAGGCCAAACCGCTATTATTAAAAGTAGCGGCGGAATATGATTAAGGTTTTTTTAAATTCAAAGAAATACAAGCGAACCGTTTTAACCGCTAATGAACGCTAAGGGACGCTAATTTCGGAGCGAATCCGCTGAGATGGGGTTTCCGGCTAATCACTAATCGCTACCCGCTACTTCTTTTAACCCCTAATCAACACTAAGAGCCACTAATCCGGACTGCCTAATTAGTGGCGATTAGTGGACATGAGTGGTTAACACCGGATCGCTACCGACTTTTGTAATTTTTCGTTTTTTCCGTGTTAAAAGAGGTAGCGCGGAGCCGAAACGTTAAACGTCAGAACTCCCGTTTTTGGAAAACTCATGGATTGCGTTGGTTTTTATATTGAGGCTCGAATTCCACCACGCGGGCGCGGACGCCTCTTATTCCAACGATAAGCCAACTGCCCTTACTCCATTTTTCCATGCGCCACCCTCGACTTCCCCCCATCGTTCTTTTCGCCGCGCGGCTGCTGGCGGCCTGCTTGGCCACAGTACCCGCCCACTCGGCACCAGAAGCCCCCGCCGCCCCCCGCAACTTACCCAAATATGTCGTTGGGGCCTGCGCCGGGTGCCATGGTACTTCCCTAGAAGGCGGCTCCGCACCGTCGCTTGTCGACGCCACCTGGAAATTCGGCGGCTCCGATGACCAAATCGCCGCCAGTATCCGCGTGGGCAACCCCCAGGCCGGCATGCCGGCGTTTGGAGGCTCGCTGAGTGAAAAAGATATCCGCGGTCTGGTGGTTCACCTGCGCGAACTCGCCAGCAAGGCCAGCCAGCGCACCAACCCAGCACCGCGCCTCAACGAAAAAGCGCTCAACTCCAGTCGGTTGCATTCTTTCCTGATCGAAACCTCCACCTCCAACCTCGTCGAACCTTGGTCGCTCGCCTTTCTGCCCGACGGACGCAGCCTGGTCACCGAAAAGGGCGGCACGTTGCGCGTCATCGTTGCGGGCGTGGCGGGCGCGCCCGTCGTCGGCACGCCGCCAGTGGATGCGAGCGGACAAGGCGGGCTGTTCGACGTTGTGCCGCATCCCGAATTCGCGCGCAACGGCTGGATTTACCTCATTTTTGCCGATCCCCAAAAAAAGTCCGACGGCAAGGTGCAGTCCATGACCGCGGTGGTGCGTGGCCGCATTCAGGGCAATACCTGGAACGAGCAAGAGGTGGTTTTCCGCGCTCCGCTGTCCACGTATCGCGGCTCCGGTGGCGTCCATTTTGGCGGCCGGATGGCCTTTGACCGCGCCGGTTTTTTGTTCTTTTCGATTGGCGAACGCGGTCAAGGCCCTGACGCCCAAAACCTCAGCCTGCCCAACGGCAAGATCCACCGCGTGCACGACGATGGTCGCATCCCGGCCGACAACCCCTTTGTGGCCCAGGCCGGGGCGATGCCCTCGATCTGGAGCTACGGCCATCGCAACCCGCAGGGCCTGCGCATCGATCCCGCCACAGACTTGCTTTGGGAACACGAACACGGACCGCGCGGGGGCGACGAACTCAACCGCATCCAACGGGGGCGCAACTACGGCTGGCCCCTGGCGACCTATGGGATCAACTATAACGGCACGTCGATCACCGACCTCACCGCCCGCGCCGATCTGGAGTCGCCCCTCACCGCGTGGGTCCCCTCGATCGCTCCTTGCGGCCTGAGCGTTTACAGCGGGGATCGCTTCCCCCTGTGGAAAACCCACCTGTTTGTTTCGGCGCTCGGTTCGAAGGAATTGCGTCGGATACAAATCAAAGAAGGCCAAGTGGTTGACCAAGAAATTATCCTTAAAGCGCCGGGGCGCCTGCGCGACGTCACGACCAGCCCGGATGGGTTAATTTATCTGCTGCTACCCGATCGCGTAGCCCGGTTGGTTCCCGGCGGGCCGTGAGCCACGCCCAAACCCCTACCACGGATTTTTAACCGCTAATGGACGCTAATTGACCCTAATAACGGAGTGATGCCGCTGCCCCGAATCGCCCTCTACACGCTACCCGCTACTCACTACTCGCTACTTCTTTTAACCGCTAATGGACGCTAACGGACGCTAATTTCCCGAAGAAACCCCGCCGTCATGACTCGCTTCGAGTCGTGCCTAAAACCAACAACTACATGAAAATAGCCTTTGCCAAACGAAACGACTCAATCGTTCCGCTACACCCTGGGCCGCGGGGCGTTTCCGGAACGTAGCGGGAGCGCGGAGCGCTTTCGATGCGCGGGGCTCCTCAGTTCCGGATTCGAAACGACTCCGTCGTACCGCTACTTGCTCAGGACTCCGAACGTAACGAGATCGCGGAGCGATTTTGATCCGAGAGCGGAAAGTCTAAAAGCACCCAGCCGTTGGCATAAACCGGCGCGGCACCACCCCGAGTTTTCCAAAAAATTTGAACCCTACCCGCTTAACCTTACTCCTTGCCGGCGTTAGCGCGTCCGCGCTGGCAACGGGTGGGCGAGCCGCCGCTCCGGAGCCCGTGGACCCGCCCGTCATCGCACTGGCGCCGGTGGTCGTCACGGCGACACGCACCGCGCAACCCGTAAACACGCTCCCGGTTGCCGCCACCGTTTTCACCGCTGCCGACTTGCGCGCCTCGCCAGCGCTAGCTCTCGACGACACGCTACGCACGGCGCCGGCGTTTAGTCTTTTTCGGCGCAGCGGCAGCCTCACCGCCAACCCCACCGCGCAGGGCGTTTCGCTGCGCGGTCTAGGCCCGAGCGGCGCGAGTCGTTCGCTAGTCCTGCTCGACGGCGTCCCGCTCAATGATCCGTTTGGCGGTTGGGTGGCGTGGACCAAGTTGCCCAAACTCTCGATCGCCGCGGCCGAGATCGTTCCGGGTGGCGGCTCCAGTGTCTGGGGCAACGCGTCACTGGGCGGCACGGTGCAACTGCTGACCACTCCGCCCTCCGGCCGCCACGGCACCGCTGAAGTCTTGGTCGGTGATTTCAACACGCGCGGCGCCGAACTCGCCGCCACCACCAGCTCCGCCGACGACCGCCACAGCGCCACCGTGGACGCGGCGGCTTTTGCCTCGGCGGGAGCCTACCTACTGCGGAATCCGGGCGCGATCGACCGGCGTGCCGACCTCGACTACCAGCGCACCCAGGCCACCTTGCGCAACACGCTCACCGCATCGATCGACCTCACATTAACCGCACGGCTCTATGCCGAGGAGCGTGGCAACGGCACCCCACTTCAGCGCAACGCCACCGACGAACGCTTTATCTCGGCCACGCTCGCCAACTCGCCCGCCAAAGCCGACGCGAGCCCGGTCGCCTGGACTGCCGTCACCTACCTCCAAGACCAAAGCTTCGCCTCCTTTTTTAGCGCAGTGAACGCCGCGCGCACCGCCGAAACCCCTGCGAGCAACCAATACGACGTGCCCGCTACGGCCCTGGGAACGGGGGCCACCGCGACGTGGGGCACGCCCGCCGACGAAGCGATCACCACGGTGGGTCTTGATGCCCGGCATGTGTACGGGGAGACGCGGGAAGCCTTTTTGTTTTCTGTTCCGCTCAATGACTTTACGCGCGATCGGCGGGCCGGCGGCGAGCAAACCTTTGCCGGCGTCTTTGCCCGGCACGAGCACCAGCTGGGTTCAACCCTGCGCGCCAGCGGCGGCGCCCGCGTGGATTATTGGGAGACCACCCAGGGCTTCCGCCGCGAACAGGACACGCAGAGCGGGGCGCTGACGCTGGATCAAGCATTCGCCACTCAAGGCGGCACCGAGTTTAGCCCGGCGCTTGGGCTGGTCTGGCAACCCACGGCCGAACTGCGGGCGCGCGCTACGGCGTATCAGGCATTTCGAGTCCCCACGCTCAACGAGTATTACCGCCCGTTTCGCGTTGGGGCGGTCACCACCCAAGCCAACCCCACGCTCTCGCCCGAAGCGCTCACCGGCTACGAAACCGGCTTCGACCTCGCCCGGCCCGAAGCCCCACTGGGGGCCTCGGTCACCGCTTTTGTTAACGAACTCCACAATGCCGTGACCAACGTCACCCTCGCTGCCAACACCCGCGAACGCCGCAACCTCGACCACGTTCGCGTGGCCGGCGTGGAAACCTCGCTCCGCGCCCGCCCCCACGCCGCGCTGACACTGACCGCCGCCCACCTGTTTACCGATGCCCGGGTGAGCAACCCCGGCCCCTCGGCGCCCGCCGCCCTTGATGGCAACCGCCTCGCCCAAGTCCCGCGCCATACGGTTACCACAGGCGCGACGTGGAGTGCGCCGTGGGAACTCGAGTTGACCGCCCAGGCGCGGTGGATGTCAGCGGCCTATGAAGACGACGAAAACACCCTGAGGCTGGAGCCGGCGGCGACGGTGGATTTCGGGGTGTCGCGCCGCTTCGGGCGACGGTGGGAAGGCGTTATTGCGATCGAAAACGTATTCGACACGGAAGTAGAAACGGGCCGCACGGCGACGGGAAGCGTGTCGATCGCCCCGCCGCGGTGGAGCCGTGTAGGGCTGCGTTACGGGTGGTGAGAATACTTCACTGAGACTTTTTTGTGACCTGAACACCGGATTTTAACGCAAAGACGCTAAGTTAAAACCGAAGTACGCAAAGTAAGGTCCCGGTACTTTGCGCTCTTTGCGTCCTTCGCTTGGCCACTTTGCGTTGCTTGGTTGTTATATTATCAACAAAAAGCGGCCTGCCCCCTTCGGCATTACGTCCGGCTCATGGCCTACAAAATCCAATTTCCTATCAGTTACACCATTCAACAATAGGCTACAACCCAGTCGCATTTCTGTACTCAACTGGAAATGCTTTGATTGATTTAATCTGGGCATTTTTATAATAACATTCAGCCGCTTCGCTCTGTAATTGTATTTTTCCGCTGTTTAATACCAGTTCTTTTCCATCCACAATTTGCTTAGCATTTCGTACCTCCATCACTACTTTACCATTTACCACATGGATACTGTTGTTGTTTACACAAAATAACTCCAATGTATTCCATTCGCCATGAGGATTTTCGGCTGATTGTGGAATATGGCAATAGCCTCCGCCACGTGGTGCATTAACATTGGCACCAAATAGGATCACCGAATCGCCTTTGGGCACATATTTGTAAATCCTACCTTCCTTTTTAACTGGAATCAGGCAATTCACTTCATTTATTGGCATAAAGTCGCCCATGTCAGTTTCTTGCACTTGAAACTCTAGACTCTCCATCCAGACATTCCATAATGCCCCGTGCTCGCCTCTTGCATGGTACAAAATTCCACTATCACGCTTATCCTTCAAACGAGGAACCCATTTTTTGTCGCCCCACTTAAACTCTATTTTAAAATGATAGTTACTAAATTCTGACAAAGAAGTGAGTCCGGCATAAATTTCACCTGTAACATATAATACAGGTTCACCATTTTGCACACTCATCGTGAACACATTTTTCGGGTCGTTATTTAAACCAAGTGGCGTACCTTTGGTTACATTGTCACTTTTTGGATAACCTTCTAAAACGACGGAAGTATGAGGAACACCAATGTATTTTTCCCATTGAGAGAAAGCTGGCGACCGCCTCCGCCTCCAGTTTTGCCACGAAGTCGACCAGATCGCCCGGATGAATTTCGGCTTTGAGGAAGCCGGCGGTCAGACGCGGCGCCTCGGCGGCTGAGGCGGTTGCAACCTCCGCTGACGGTGCTGCAACTACGGTGGCCACTAATAGGCAGTAAAAATTAAAGAATCGGATCAAACCAAGGCAGTTTAGCCGCGAAAGATCGCAGAGATCGCAAAGAAATACAGGGCTCGTTCTTTGCGCTCTTTGCGTTCTTTCGCGGCTAAAAGTCCGATGTAGTGGTGGTGATGCAGGCGGGGCGGCGGATACGACACTTTGAATGTTACTGCCCACCACGCTCAGTAACGCCATAAGGCCGGACGCAAATTTTTCGAAAAATGCCCGCATGTCAGCCCCCGGTTTCCCCTTCGATGCGCTGGTGACGACTGCGGAAAAACGTTTCCAGCGCCGCCACGCAATCCCCGCCCACCGGCATGTCGAGCAGGTTAACACCGCGACCCATCAGCGCCTCGCGCAGGTCGGCGCCTGCGGGTTGCGCGCGGGTGGTCGCCGCGGCGAGATCGATCAGGCGTTCCTCACCGGTCTCCGCATCGCGGATGCCGAGCAAGCCGGTCAGTCCGCCGGTGGAGTCCGCGGGATCGACGAGACGAATGGCATTGAGGTCATGGCGCACCCCGAGCGCTCCAAGCGCCGCCTCCGCGTCGTGGACAAGAAAATCGGAGACGACAAACACCACCGAGCGGCGCCGCGCCAGTTGGCCGAGGCAGGTCATGGCCTCGCGCAGGCAGGTTCCCCGGCCCACGGGCTGGAAGGTCAGCAGGGCCTCCAGCAGCCGCAAGGCATGCTGGCGGCCTTTGCCGGGAGGCACCACGTGTTCAACCTGGTCGGTAAACAAGAGCAGTCCGACCCGGTCGTGGTTACCCACGGCGGCCAAGGCGATCAATGCGGCCAGTTCGGCAATCGTCGTGCGCCGCTGCCGGGCAACGTCGCCGGTGACCGATGCCGACAGATCAACCGCGAGGTAGATAAACTGTTCACGTTCCTCGATAAACCGCTTGATGTGCGGCCGACCGGTGCGCGCGGTCACCTTCCAATCCATGGTGCGCACGTCATCGCCAGGCTGATAGGGCCGTACATCGGCGAACTCGATGCCGCGCCCCTTAAAAACCGAATGATATTCACCTGCCAACAGGTGCTCGACGGGGCGCCGACACTTGAGCTCGAGCGAGCGCAGTGGGTTGTCGAGTGCGGTGAGCATGAGGCGGGCGGTAATTTGGCCAGGGGCGGGCGGGCGGGCGGAAGGCGAACTCCGCTTAAGACGTCACCACGGGAATCGCCGCCAACAGTTGGTCGATCAGATCATCGGAGCTGATGGACTCGGCCTCGGCGCGATAGGTCAGCGCCAGGCGGTGCCGCAAAATGTCGTGGGCCACGTCTTTAACGTCCTGGGGCAAGGTAAAGTCGCGCCCCGCCATCAGCGCCAGACCGCGGGCGGCCAGCGACAAATTGATCGTGGCGCGCGGCGAGGCGCCGAAGCGCAGGTAGCGCTCGAACTTCAACCCGTAGTTACCCGGCGTGCGGGTCGCATCCACCAGACGCAGGATGTAACGCTCCACCGCGTCGTCGATGAACACGTTACCCAAAGCCGTGCGTAAGCTGATGATATCCTCCAGCGAAACGACTGCGGGCACCGTTAGGTCAACCTGCGGGCGGGCCATGCGTTTCATGACCAGGTGCTCTTCGTCCATCGTCGGGTAGCCGACTTTTAACTTAAAAATGAAGCGGTCCACCTGGGCTTCCGGCAGGGCGTAAGTGCCCTCGTGTTCAACGGGATTTTGGGTGGCCAAAACCAAAAACGGGCTGGGCAGCCGGTGCGTTTCCCGGCCCAAGGTGACCTGTTTTTCCTGCATGGCCTCGAGCAGGGCGCTCTGAACCTTGGCGGGGGCGCGGTTGATTTCGTCGGCGAGCACGAAGTGGGCAAACACCGGGCCTTTTTCCGCCTGGAAGGTATGTTTTTGGGGATCGTAAACGAGGGTACCGACGAGATCGCTTGGCAGCAGGTCGGGGGTGAACTGGATGCGGCTGAACTGAGCCTGGATGGAGCGGGCGAGCGAACTGGCGAGCAGGGTCTTGGCGACTCCCGGCACGCCTTCAAGGAGGACATGGCCGTTGCAAAGCAAGGCGAGCAAGAGGCGGTCGATCAGGCGCTCCTGGCCCACGACCACCGTTCCGACCGCTTCGCGGATTTTAGCAAAGACAGGAACAGCGCTGGAGGCAGTTGATACAGGCGAGGCAGCGGGCATGGGAGTAGAGTGAGAGGACGAAAGGGATGACCCAAAAGTTACAAAATAAAAAAAGCAGTAGGCTGTAACATTGGAGTTTTCGGATCGCGCTAAAACTTTCCTTTTGGCCAATATACAAGATTTTAACGCAAAGACGCTAAGCCCAATCCGAAGTGCGCAAAGTAACTGGCCTGTACTTTGAGATCTTTGCGTCCTGCTCTTGGCGACTTTGCGTTAAAATCCGATTCGGGTATCCGACACTTTAAATACTACAGCCCACTAGTAGGCAGTAACATTCGAGTTGTCGGATAGTCCCCAATTATTTACTCAGGACATCATACGGATTTTAACGCAAAGACGCGAAGGTCGACCCGAAGTGCGCCAAGTAAGGCTGGGAATTGCTTGGCGATCTTTGCGTCCCTTTGCGCCTTAGCGTTAAAACTCCGATTCAGAATCCGACAC
>CAMBUJ010000144.1 GCA_945871005.1 Opitutus sp. GAS368
CTATCCGCCGTCCCCTGGTGTCGTTCTTGCACTCTTCGGCGAGCACTGCTGCTCCAGCTGCGGGTGATTCTATTTGTTTTTTTGCCATCCCCCGACTCTACACCCACTCCCTTTGCACGCCTAGGCGGTCTCCGGGCGGTCGCTTACGTCGATGCACGTGTCGTCGACATAGTAGCGGCCGGTTATGTTTTGTGGTGAGCGAGTCGTAGTGGTGGCCATAGGTGTGTTGGGGTCGACACTCTACCTGATTTACGACTTGGCGTAAAATTTATTAAAGTCAGTGTTTGATGCATTATATGCATGAATACCTAAAAACTGCCCCATTCGACATCTACGAGTTGCACCTCTTTCAGTTGGTGGCCCAGCACCGGAGCTTTACCAAGGCCGCGGAAATTGTCGGTCTCACCCAAAGCGCGGTCACCCGACAGGTACAGGGCATTGAAGGAAAACTGGGCGTGGCGCTTTTGGAGCGCACAACGCGCAGTGTGCGGGTCACCCCAGCAGGGGAAATGCTGCTGGATGAATCAATTCGGTTGCTGGGAAGTGTTCAGCAGACTTTGCAACGAGTCAGGGAAGAGTTTGCCGGAGCCAAAAAGGAGATTCGAGTCGGGGTATCGCGTTCTATCGGCTTAGCGTATCTCCCTGGTTTTTTTCACGCCAACATTCAGCGCCAGCCCGATAAGGGCTATCGTGTGACTTATCAGCAAAGTGCTGGCATATTGTCAGCGCTCGAAGCCAATGAACTCGATGTGGGGGTCTTGTGTCCTCCCCCTCGGCTGCCGACGACCGTTCGTGTGACGCACCGGTTTCAGGATGCATTCACCTTGATCAGCCATGATCCTGTCGCCGCCACACTCGAAGGAGCGCCTAAAAAGAAAATAGCCAGCTGGGCTGCCCAGCAGAACTGGTTGTTGTTGGACGAAGCGTCGAATTCAGGGAAACAGCTTCGCTCATGGATGAGAAAGCATGGTATGGCTGTCGAACCGAGTATGACGCTCGATAGTTTTGATCTGATCATTAACTTGGTCGCCCTTGGCATGGGAGTAAGCTTTGTGCCCATCAGGTCGCTCGCTCTCTATGGAAAGAAGCGGAACCTGCATCGTATTGCATGGCCAGAGCGGTTTACTCGTGAGCTCGTCGTTGTGGTGCGGAAAAACCGAAAACTCCCTGCGCACCTAGAGCAGTTTATCGACAATGTCTTGTTCTGAACCTGGGGTCGGAATTTCATGCGCACAGCCCAAGAAGTTATAGGGGGATAATCGCACCGACCATCGAGACGGGTTGATGAAGTGGATCGCCTATAAGAATCCACAATCCTTCGTCATTCCTGTACCCGCGTGAGGTAAAAGAGAAATCATGCTTGCGTATGGTCATTTTGACCAAATAAGAATTGAGGCATGCTCAACCAGCCACTGATCATCTCGCCCGCAGACTCCGACGCCTACAAGTTTTCGATGGGACAATATGCGCTTCACCGCGCGCCCACCGCGATTGTGGAATATAAATTCGTCAATCGCAGTCCGGTCGATCTCCGCCCCCTACGCCACGAAATCCAGGAGCAGATCAACGCCCTCGCCGGTCTATCATTCTCGGACGCCGAAATTGCACACATCGGCCGGCACCCTTGGTTCACCCCTGACTTCCTGCTTTTTCTAAAACTCTACCGCTTCGATCCGACTTCGGTCGAAATTAGCGAACGCGATGGCGCGCTCGACATCCGCGTGCACGGGCCGTGGGTCTATCGGATCTTTTTTGAGATCCATATTCTAGCCATTGTGACTGAAGTGCATTTTCGGCACACCGTAGCCGAGGCCGATCGCACCGCAGCTTATCAGGCGGGACTTCAAAAACTGCGCGAGGAACTCGTTCACGTAAAAGCTTTCACCGCCAAACACGGTGACAAAAAGCCGTTTCGCTTGATTGAAATGGGCACCCGCCGCCGCGTCAGCCGTGAATACCAATCGCAGGTTCTCGATCTACTGATCACCGAAATCCCTGATCAATTGTTCGGCACCAGCAATGTGCGGCTCTCGCTCGAAAAGGGCATCCGCGACATTGGCACCATGGCGCATGAGTTCCTCCAAGTGCATCAGCAGATTGGACCGCGCCTAGAAAACTCCCAGAAAGCGGCACTCGAGGGCTGGGTCCAGGAGTTCCGTGGCCACCTCGGTTACGCGCTGACCGATGTGATCACCCACGACGCCTTCCTCCGTGATTTCGATCTCTTCTACGCCAAGCTGTTTGATGGCGTGCGCCACGATAGCGGTGATCCCTTTGTTTTTGCGGAAAAAACGATCCGCAAATTCCAGGACTACGGCATTGATCCAGCGGGCAAAGTCGCGGTGTTCAGCGACAGTTTGAACCTCCGCAAGGCACTGCTGCTGTGCGAAGCCTATGAAGGGAAACTGAAGACCTCCTACGGGATTGGAACCACGCTGACCGCGTCGATTCCCGGATACAAAGCCCTCAATGTTGTGATGAAACCGCTCAAGGTGAACGGTCGCCCGGTGGCCAAAATCTCGGATGCCCCCGGCAAGAGCATCTGCGACGACAAGGAATTCTTGAGTTACCTGCGGACGGTTTTCGCCGTCAATGAGGCAAGCGCTCCGGTGACCTTCAGCCCCGTTGTCGAAAAACTGCGAGAGTCCTTCCACGCCACTGTATGACCCCATGAAAACCATCCATCTTGCGGCTGCGGCCATCAACACGACCCCGAAGGACTGGCTCGGTAACACCGAAAAAATCCTGGCAGTGCTGGCGGAGGCCGGCAAACGCCAGGTCGATTTCGTCTGCCTGCCCGAGTTGTGCATCAGCGGCTATGGCTGCGAAGACGAGTTTCACGCGCCCTACGTGGCTGAAACCGCGCTGCAAATCCTGGAGCGGCAAATCATTCCTGCGGTAAAGGGCTTCGGCGCGGCGGTCGGGCTCCCACTCAGTTTTGCAGGCAGCACCTACAATGTGATCGCGGTCATCGTTGACGGGAAACTGCTCGGCTTCACCGCCAAACAAAACCTTGCCGGAGATGGCATTCACTACGAACCCCGGTTTTTCAAGCAGTGGCCGGAAACGGTGGTCGCGAGCATCACTACCCCGGAAGGTCGCACGGTTCCCGTGGGCGACGTGATGTATGAGATTGGCGGCATCCGCTTCGCGCTTGAAATCTGCGAAGACGCTTGGGTAGCCGGACGCCCCGGAATCAAACACTCGAGGCATGGCGTTGACGTCATTCTCAATCCTTCGGCCAGCCACTTTGCCTTTGGCAAAACTCTAACCAGGGAGCGCTTCGTGCTCGAAGGATCGAGAGCGTTTAATTGCGCGTATGTTTACGCCAATCTCGTCGGTAACGAGGCAGGTCGCGCCATCTACGACGGTGACTGTTTTATTGCGAGCGCGGGTGGCATTCGGGCTTATGCACCGCGATTCAGCTTTGCGGAATGGACGCTGACGGAGGCCACGGTCGATATCGAACGCAACCGCGTGGGTCGCGCCCGACTGGCTAGCTATAGCCCCGATTTCGAGCGGACCGGAATTATCGAACACGCTTACCCGTGGCAGGTGCGCCAGCCGGCTCCCAGCCCCGCCGTCACGCGCACGGTTGAGGACAAAAACGAGGAGTTCGCCAAAGCGGTCGCCCTGGGCCTCTTTGATTATCTCAAAAAAACCCGTTGCCGGGGTTATGCGCTCTCGCTTTCCGGTGGAACCGATTCGGCAGTCTGCGCCGTCCTAGTTGCCCTCATGGTGCGCTTTGCCACCGGCAAGGCACGCGCTGATCTGGAAACGCTTACCCGTTTACCAATCGGGGCCGATGAAAAAGCCATCATCGGACGGCTCCTCTCATGTGCATACCAGGCATCGGCCAACAGTGGTGAGGTCACTCTTACGGCGGCACAGACGGTGGCTGCTGCGCTCGGGGCGCGGTTTATTAACTTCAACATCACCCCGCTCGTCGAAGTCTGCGAAAAACTCCTGAGCGACTACCTCGGGCGTCCGCTGGATTGGGAGCGTGACGACATCACCAGGCAGAACATACAGGCGCGCGTGCGTAACCCGCCGATTTGGGCCATCGCCAATGCCGAAAACTTCCTGCTCATCACGACCAGCAACCGGAGTGAAGCCACCGTCGGCTACTGCACCATGGATGGTGATACGGCCGGTAGCCTCGCACCGGTAGCTGGCATCGATAAGGTTTTCCTTCGCGAATGGCTCGCCTGGGCTCGCAACGCCTACGATTTACCCGCGCTGGATTTAGTTATCCGGCAAACCCCCACGGCTGAACTCAAGCCTGAGGCGTTTAATCAAACAGATGAGGCGGATTTGGGTGGTTCCTATGCCCTGATCAACCGCATCCAAAAGCTGCTCGTGGTGGAGAAAAAGAGCCCCCGCGACATTTTCCACACGCTCGCCAGCCCCGAAGAATACGGAGCACAGCTAACGCCTCAGCAGATTTTTGCAGCGGTGGCCAAAATTCTGACCTTGTGGAGCCGCAGCCAATGGAAGCGCGAACGTTACGCGCCATCGTTCCACCTCGATGATGAGAACTTGGATCCCCGCACCTGGTGCCGCTACCCGATTCTTTCGGGTAATTACGCCTACGAGCTCGCGGCCCTCAAAAAAGAGCTTTTCGGCAACTGATCATGAAACCAGTTAAAGATAAATACCCCCGTCCCGCCGTGGCCGTGGACCTTGTGCTGTTTGGCATTATTAACCAAAAGCTGATGCTCTTCCGTGGGCGTCGAGCCGCCACTCCACACAAAGGCCGCGCGTGTTTGCCTGGCACCTACGTCCGTGAAACGGAAAGCGCCGAACAATCCTGTGAGCGTAAAATTCAGTCCATCGGTCTAGCGCATACCTATCTGGAGCAGCTCTTCACCTTCACCGATCCCAAGCGTGATCCGCGCGAACGCGTTGTAACGATAGCGTATTACGGACTGATCGCGGTTCCGGAAGTGACGCCACTGGGTGATGCCAAAATCGACCGGCTTGAATGGGTCGAACCAGAAAAGACCGCCACCGAATCATGGGCCTTCGACCACTACCAAATTGTGGAAATGGCACTCCAGAGACTGAGAGCAAAAATTCAGTACGCACCCGTTTCCCCGCATTTTCTGACGAACGAATTCACTCTCACCGAACTCCAAGGGGTTTATAGCGCGATTCTCGGCCGCAAGTTGGACCTCTCCAATTTTCGCCGTGACCTCTTGAAGCAGGAATTGGTTATCCCGGTTGGCACCCGCGCCGTTCGTGGCCCTACCGCCACCACTTACCAGTGGAGCTGGAAGAACACCAAACCGTTCTTCCTCTCGCTCGGTTAACTCCACTTTTCGAAAAAAAGCTTGTGCCGAAACCTTGGTTTAGTCAATCTGACCACACCAAGCCATTACACAATGAAGCCCACCACCCATAAAACCACGACCGCTCTCCTGGTAATCGACGTTCAAAACGATTTCATGGCAGGCGGTGCGCTCGCCGTTCCTGACGCAGAGGAAATCCTCCCAGTCGTGAATGCCCTTATCGCATCGGCCGACTACGAGCTCGTTGTCGCGACCCAGGACATGCACCCCGGCAATCACGCTTCGTTCGGCCTATGGCCGGTTCACTGCGTTCAAGCGACCTTGGGTGCGGAGCTTAATCCCAAGCTCCTGCGCGATCAAATTCAGGTCATTTGGCGCAAGGGTACGGATCAAGCGGTTGATTCGTACGGGGCCTTTTTCGATAACACCGGCAAAACCACCCACCTTGCCGATTTGCTGAAGGCAAAGGGGATCACCGCAGTCGATGTGGTGGGACTCGCTACCGACTACTGCGTGGGCACAACCGCCTTACAGGCCGCTCCACTGTTTAAAACTCGGGTCCTGCTGCCGGGATGCAAAGGCGTGGGAATCAAACCTGATGATATCCCCAACATGATCACCCAAATGCGTGCGGGTGGAGTCGAAGTGATCGAAGGTTAAAACATGAAAAATCACCGCCCTCGTTTGGCTGTTTATGGAGGAGCGTTTAACCCGCCGACGCGCGGCCATGTGGCCGCGGCGTCGATGCTCCTCGAAAACGGTTTTGAGCGAGTTCTGGTGATGCCCTGCTTTGGCCATACTTTCGGCAAAAGCCTGGCCCCGGCCAAAGATCGCCTGTTGATGGCCCACCAATCCTTCCAGCATATACCGAATGTGCGGGTATCGAGTTTTGAAATCGATTTGGGGCTCAACGGTTCGACGTTCGAGTTGGTCAACCGGCTCCCGGCCCTCGCCGAATACACCACGCACGACATCTTCCTCGCTATTGGTAGCGACGAGGCCAACCAAATCCACCGCTGGCGCCGCAGCGAAGAATTACGCCAGTTGATCCCCTTCGTGGTAATCCCGCGTGTAGGCCATGCACTCAGTGCGGAGGGAGCCTGGGCTCACCACAGCCCACACCAGGTGATGTGCACGTCTGTCCTGATGCGTGAAACCTCCTCGACCCAAGTTAAGCAGGCCCTAATCGCCGATGATCACGAAACGCTCAAGGCGATGCTGATGCCTGAAGTTCTCACGCACATCACCGCTAGTCGGCTATATGCCGCTGCGCCCCAACCCGCGTCGATCCCCAGTTAATCTCCTCATTTTTTATGCATCCGAACCCTTCCTCCCGCGCCATTCGCCAGCTGACGAACGAGAAGTTCATCAACCTCTTCGTGGTAGAGCCTGCTCCAGGCAGCAGTAGCCATCCATGGATCTTTGCATCCCGTAAAAAGGGGGCAGAAGCTGGTCACGTCAGTGCGGATGCGGTGGTGATTGTCGCCACCGTCACGCACAAGGGTAAACCCCACTTACTAATTACGCGGGAATATCGCGCCCCGCTAGGTGGCTATGAGATTTCTTTGCCGTCTGGCTTGGTCGATCCCGGTGAAAGCATTAAAAACACGGCAGAGCGTGAACTGCATGAAGAGACGGGCCTGCGCTTAACGCGCATTCTCCACGTTTCGCCTCCAGTGGCATCCAGTGCCGGGCTAACGGATGAAGCGGTTAGCCTCGTTTACGCCGAGGCCGAAGGGGTTATTTCGAGTGAACACCAGACCGAACATGAGGACATCGAGTCGCGCCTATTGAGCCTAGAGGATCTCACCCAACTCATGCGCAATCCCGGCACCGATGTGATTTCGAGCCGCCTATATCCCATGATCGTTGGTTTCATCGCGGCCGGAAACTTTCAGTTACCCGCAGCACTTATCCAGTAATCCCGCCCGGTTTTCCCTATGAATACCTCACCGACACATGCACAGCGCATCGCAGGGGTTTTATTAGGTACCGCCGTGGGCGATGCACTTGGGCTACCGGCGGAAGGGCTCAGCCCCCAAAAAATAACGGCCCGCTGGACGGGGCCATGGCGCTATCGGCTCATCGCGGGCCGAGGCATGATCAGCGATGATACCGAGCACACGGCGATGGTGGCCCAAAGCCTCTTAGTTGGCCCACAAAACGCGCAGGTCTTTCAATCGGCATTAGCGTGGAAACTTCGCTGGTGGATGACTGGCCTTCCCGCCGGAGTCGGACTGGCAACCGCACGGGCTATTTTCAAACTTTGGCTCGGCTTTCCGCCCAAGCACAGCGGGATCGCCTCGGCAGGCAACGGCCCAGCGATGCGCAGCGCGGTCATCGGGGTGTTTTTCGCCGCTGATGGGGACCGTCGTCGCCAGTTTGTGGAAGCATCGACCCAGCTCACCCACACCGATCCACGCGCGCTGATCGGCGCGCTTGCGGTGGCGGAAATGAGCGCTTGGGCCTGCTCCACCCAGGAAGCGTCGCCGATCGTGCTTTTAAAAAACCTCAGTGCACTGCCCGAGTGGCAAAAGCTGATCGGTGAAATGGAAGCTGCCGCTGGGGAAAACCTCAGCGTTCAGGCGTTCGCGGCTCGGTTGGGGCTGGCGCAAGGTGTGACCGGTTACGTTTTTCATACGGTGCCGGTCGCCATCTACGCCTGGTGGCGACATCGCGGAGATTTCCGCGGTGCCTTGGAATCCGCCCTCAATTGCGGCGGCGACACCGATACAGTGGGTGCGATCACAGCCGCTCTCGCCGGTGCGGACATGGGCGTAAATGGAATACCAGCCGATCTCATCGCAGGAATCGCGGAGTGGCCGCGATCGACGCAGTGGTTAACCCAATTAGCCGAAAAGTTAGGCCGTCAGGCGGAGAGCCACGAGCCGCTTGGCGCGTTGCCACTGTTTTGGCCCGCCCTGCCTGTGCGCAACCTCTGGTTTCTTGGAATCCTACTCACTCACGGCTTCGGCCGTCTGATCCCACGGTTTTAAAATTTTCTCAGCTTAACTCCTAACTCTTATCACCATGTTCGGCATTCGCTTCATCAAGGTTCAACCAGGCACCTACCTGCTCCAGTATCAAAACGGAAAAATCGTGCGTGAGGGCACCGGTGTTTCCTTTTTCTATTACGCACCGAC
>CAMBUJ010000145.1 GCA_945871005.1 Opitutus sp. GAS368
CGTGGCGCTGGCCGCGGAGGGCGGCGAGGAGGACGTGAAGGCTGTGATCGCGGAACTGGAGGAGGAGATGACTTCGGCGGCTGGTCGCTTGGAGTTTGAACGGGCGGCCTTGTTGCGCGACCAGATCGAGGCGCTGCAGTCCGGCGATTACCGCAAGGCCGCGCAGTCGGCCAGCAAGGGACGGGCGTATCCAAAAGCAAAGCGGCGGCGTTAGGTGAGCACCGGGCGAGGGGAGGGGACTGCTGTCGCCGGTTGGGTGGAGCGGTCAGTCGTTGTCCACCTGCAGACCCATGCGTTCGGCGCAGAAGTTGCGCATGTCCGCTGGAAGTGGCGCACGGAAGGTGAAGGGCAGTCCAGCGGCCTCCAGTCCTATCTCCGCGCAGTGCAGCGCCTGCCGGTCGAGCAGGAGTTTGGCGGCGAGAGCAGGGGTCCAGCCGTGGTCAATGAAGTCCAGGTAACACCGCGAGTCGGGACCGTAGATTTTATCCCCGACCACGGAGTGGCCGAGCCATTGCAGGTGGGCGCGAATCTGGTGTTTGCGACCGGTTTCCAGATCGGCTCGCACCAGGGAAAAACCGTTGGCCACCGCCTCGGTTGAGAAATGAGTGACCGACTCCTTGGCCTCCATGTCGCCGGACCGAACCACCGCACTTTTGACAAAAACGGGGCTGTGCAGGTCCACGCCGAGCGGCTGGTTAACCGTCACCGGTTCACGCAATTCGCCCCAGGTGATCGCGCGGTAGCGTTTGGTGACGCGCCGCTCCTGCACGGCTTTTTGCAGGCGCGAGGCCATCTTGGAGTCTTTGGCCAAAAGGATGATCCCGCTGGTTTCGCGATCGAGGCGGAACACCAGATGCACGGTGGGGAGTTGGGTGTATTCGCGGGCTGCACCCACCAAGCTTGACCAAGGGCCCGCCTTGGACGGATGGCAGACCACATCGCCGGGCTTGGACAGAACCAGCAGGCGATCGTCCTCATGGACGATCCAGCTGCTTAACTCGTCCGGGGCAATCATGCGCACCGTTCCCTCGCGCGGCTCGGCCCGGCGTGGAGGCCAGGCGCAGGCTCGTATAGGGAAGTCGACCGGCAGCGGCGGCGTCGGTGGGTTTGAAGGGGGCACGGCGGCCGACGGGAGCGTTTCTTCGGAATGGCTCATGCCGCGACCTTGCTCAGGCGCCAGCGCGCCAGCACGGCCGCGCTGATCCGGGTCACCCACGGCTTGGGGAGCAGGCCGGAGAAGGCGGTGATGAGTTTGTTTTTCCATCCGGTGACCACGAGAGCCTTGCCTGAGGCCAACGCCTGTAATGACTCGTCAACTACCTGTTCGGTGGTTTGGCCGAGCGAGTCGGTGACGGAACCTTTTTTCAAGCCGGCGCGGCGGAAAAATTCCGTGGAGGTGGGGCCGGGGCACACCGCGAGGGTGCGCAGGCCGGTGCCGCGCAACTCCTCGTTGAGGGCGAGGCTCCAGTGAAGCACAAAGGCCTTGGTCGCACCGTAAGTGGCCAGAAAAGGGGTGGGTTGAAACGCCGCCGTGGACGCCACCGTGATGATGGCCCCACCGCGCTGCTTAAGCATCGGCAACAAGTGCCCGGTCAGGTCGACTACTGCGCGCACGTTGACGTCAATCATCTCCAGTTGATGCGCCAGATTGGGCTCGGGGAAATGACCATAGGCACCGAAGCCACTATTGTTAATCAGCAACACCTTACCACTGGGGGCAGCTTCGTTAAGGAAGCGTAATACCTCGGCGGCAGCGGCCACAATTTGTGTCGGTTGAGAGAGATCGCAGGGAACTTGGCGCAGGTTAAGCTGACTCAAATTTATGTCCGGAACACGTCGTGAAAGATTGCAAATGGGCACCCCAGGGTGCAGTTTCGAAACACGCTCGATGAACGATTTTCCAATACCGGAAGATCCGCCCGTCAAGATGACGGCCGAATACTTCCATACCTCTTCGCTTAGCGATGACATGGCAGCGAGCAGGCATCCACTTTCAGGCTAGGTCTAACCAAAAACATACCGCAGTCATGAATAGACAAAATAATAATCAGGAAGTGATCGTTTCAGGTATCCATCTCGACCTCACCCCGTCCCTCAAAACCTTTGTCCAAGAGAAAGCGGAACGCCTGTTCCGTCATGAAGAGAGCATAGGCCGAATCCGCATCGAACTGGAATGCGATCCGAAACAAGCCGTCGCCCAGCGCTTCACGGTGAAAGGCCATATGCAGATCCAAGGCCCCGATTGCAACGCCTCGGTGTCCTCCGACGAGTGCCATAAGGCGATCTCCATGTTGATCGACAAACTCGATCGCATGCTGGAACGCCGCGCGCGCATGTCGAAGTCCAAGCGCAATCATCCGCATGCCGTGGATCTGGAATCCGCGCTGCCGAAGGCCATCTAGGAATTAAGAATCCACGTTTAGGTTAGTGCCGAACCCGCCGCTCCTAGCCCGGCGGGTTTGTTGTTTTCGGGTGGCGACACCTCATCGGGTGAGTCAGGCGCTTTACCCAAGCGCTGCCCGCGGTTGGGCTCGGTTCGATGGGCGGTGCAGGGACTGGGTATTCTAAAACAAAAACACCGCCTTGGCGGTTGGGCGTAGCGCGGGCTTACAGCTCGTCGCTCCGTTCGAGGCAGACTGGAAGTCTGCGCTACTTTTTACGGCTACACCTTTATACGAAATGCGCTAGGCACCCGATCCCGGTTTTGTGCCCGCGCTTGGGGCGATCGACTGGCTGTAATAAACGGCGGCTTGCGAGCGGCGCGTCACGTGGAGTTTTTCAAAAATCGTACTGAGGTAGTTTTTAACGGTCTTCTCCGCCAGCCCCATTGCCTGGGCGACCTCCTTGTTGGTTTGCCCGGCGGCGATCAAGGCAAGCACGCGCTGCTCTTGCGGGGACAAGCTGGCAACCACCGGTTTAGCCCGGTCGTTTTTCAACAACTCCATCACCCGCGCGGTGATTTGCGGATCGAGAATCGAGCGCCCCGCCGCAACATCCCGAATTCCCTGCAACAGCGCGGCCGTGTTCACCTCTTTGAGCAGGTACCCGTGCGCCCCGGCGTGAATGGCCGCATCCACCGTGTCCGCATCGGCGCAGGAGGTTAGGAACAGCACGCGCATCTCACCTTTGATGCCCAGGAGTTGGCGACAAACCTCAATCCCGTTGCCGTCTGGTAACCGGATGTCGAGCAAGACGACATCGGGCTGCTCGCGCTGGCAGACAACGACCGCCTCAGCCGCAGTGGCGGCCATGCCGCAAAGGGAGATGCCGGGAGCCGCCCCCAACAGGGTTTGCAGGCCCACGCGCACCAGTTCGCTGTCATCGACAATCACTAAACGAAGCGGGGGCGGATTCATGAGCGGTTTAACGAGGGAAGGGTGAGGACGACACGCGTGCCGTGGCCGGGACGACTGTCGATTTTCAATTCGGCGCCCAAGGACGCGGCGCGGGCGCGAAAATTAGTTAATCCGTGCCCGCCGCTGGCGACGTTGGCGGGGTCAAACCCGGTGCCGTTGTCCTGGATTAACAGGGCGAGTCGCGCACCCTCTTCGTGCAGGCGAATATCAATTTGGGTGGCCGCCCCATGGCGCAGGGCGTTGCTGACTGACTCTCGGATGATTTGCAGGGTATCGGGCAGTTGCGCCGCATCCAACTGGGCCTCGGCGCTTTCGTCGAGGCGCACTAGGAAAGTCACCGTCCGCGCGCCCTTTAGCGAGGTGAGCAGTACGTCCAAGGCTTTGGCGAAAACCAGGGGCATGCCTACGGGGGTGTCGGTCAGGGGCTGGATGTAACCGCGAATTTCCCGAATGCTTTGATTGAGCAGTTGGATCCCTCGAGCAAAAAGCTCGTCGGCGGCAACGCGGTCGTCCGCCTGTTTTTGGCGGGCGGATTCCAGGGTGAGTCCGGTGGCGTAGAGTGACTGAATGACCCCATCGTGGAGGTCGCGGCCAAGCCGGATTTTCTCGGCGAGGGCCTGGTTGAGCAGGAGTTGCTGCAGTTGGAGGTTTTCATCGGCGCGGCGGCGCTCGGCGCGCTCCAGCCCGAGTGAAGCCTCCTGGGCCACGTTGATTTTTGCCAAGTGTTGGACCTGGTGCATCTCCTGCCGGGACTGCTGAACGCGCTCGTGAAGTGTCGGAGCCGGACGGGCCCCTCCGGTTAACGCTACCGCCAACAGAGAGATCAGTGCCACGACGACGACCAGCCCGACTGCGTTGCGTTGATCGCGCTGGTAGGCGCGCAGCAGGGGCAGGGCAGGGGAGTCGGCGACGGTCTGCTGCCGGGCTACGGCGCGCTGATTCACCCAGAGTTGGGAAACGGCCGCGGTGGCGCCGACGGCGGCCAAGGCGAGGCAAAAAACGAAAAGGCGTAGTGCGTTGCCCATGGTGGCGAAGAAAACCGTGTCGGGGCGGAGGCGGCAGGCAACGGCAAACGCGGGAGGGGAGTGATTCCGCTTTCCGCCCGCCCATCGCGCCTAACGCCAAGCACATGCCTCATCGAGCTACTCAATCAGATGGAATCAGGTCGGAGCGCCCGTCCGGCGATACTTTGGCTTTTCCAATTTAGCCGCTTGAATGCGGTGGAAGACGCCCACACGGTGGTTCTTTAACACACTTCAACCGCATCGCAGCCCCGCCTCAAACGGTGCTCATTAGCTCGCCCGCATGGACGTCTCCCTTACTCGTAATTTCTGTATCATTGCCCACGTCGATCATGGCAAGACGACGCTGTCCGACCGCCTGTTGGAATACACCAACACCGTCGCCCAGCGCGTGCTCACCGAGCAGCACCTCGACTCGATGGACTTGGAAAAGGAGCGCGGCATCACCATCAAGAGCCATCCGGTGACGATGACCTACCCGGCCAAGGACGGGAACGCCTACAAGATCAACTTGATGGATACCCCAGGGCACGTGGACTTCGCTTACGAGGTTTCGCGTTCCCTCGCCGCTTGTGAGGGCGCCGTTCTGCTGATCGATGCCGCCCAAGGCGTCGAGGCCCAGACGGTGGCCAACTACCACCTCGCCACCGCCCAGGGCCTGAAGATCATCCCGGTGATCAACAAAATCGACCTTCCCTCCGCCAACTTGGAACTCTGCATGAGCCAGTTGGAAGACATCCTGACGATCCCCGCCGAGGAGGCCATTTTGGCCAGCGGCAAGTCCGGCATCGGCATTCAAGACATTCTCGAAGCCGTGGTCGCGCGTATCCCGCCGCCGCGCCTGTCGCATTATCCGACCACCCGTGCGCTGGTTTTCGACTCCCTCTACGATTCCTACCGTGGGGTGATCACCTACGCCCGTGTGTTTTCCGGTGCGGTCAAGGCGGGCGACCAGATGCTCCTGATGAGCAACAACCAGAAATCGGAAATCAAGGAGGTCGGCGTGTTCACCCCCAAGATGACCAAAGTGGACGTCCTCGGCGCCGGCGACGTCGGCTACGTGATTTCCAACATCAAGGACACCACCGAGATCAAGATCGGCGATACCCTGACCTTGGCCAAGCAGCCGGCCGTCGATATGTTGCCCGGCTACAAAGAGGTACGTCCGATGGTGTTCTGCGGTCTTTATCCGCTCGAATCCAACGACTACGAAAAGCTCAAGGCCGCCCTTGGGCGCCTCCGCCTCAACGACGCGGCGTTCCTCTACTCCTCCGAGAGTTCGATCGCCCTCGGCTTCGGCTTCCGCTGCGGCTTCCTTGGGCTCCTCCACATGGAAATCATCCAGGAGCGCATCCGCCGCGAGCATGACGTTGATATCATCTCGACCTACCCGAGCGTGGTTTACCGGGTTAAACCCCACAGCCGCGACGAGATTGAGGTCGATAATCCCGTCAACTTGCCCGACCCAGGTACGATCGATCACATTAGCGAACCGACGATCAAGGCGTGCATTCACATCCCCAACGACTCCATGGGCGACATCCTCGCGCTCATCATGGAAAAGCGCGGCATGTGCAACCAAACTGAAACGCTCGACGCCAACCGCGTGATGCTGACCTGCGTTCTTCCGCTCAACGAGATCCTCGTCGACTTCAATGACCGCCTCAAATCGGTCACCCATGGTTACGGCTCGATGGATTACGAATTGGGCGAGTACCAGCAGTCCGATCTGGTGAAGATGGATATTATGATCAACGGCGACCCCGTGGATGCGTTTTCCAGCATCGTGCACCGCGAAAAAGCCGAGGGCAAAGGCCGCGTACTCTGCGAAAAACTCGCCGAGATTATCCCGCCGCAAATGTTCAAGGTCGCGATTCAGGCGGCGATCGGCGGCAAGATCATCGCCCGCGACAACGTGAAGGAAATGCGCAAGGACGTGACCGCCAAGTGCTACGGCGGTGACATTTCCCGTAAGCGCAAACTCCTCGATAAACAGAAAGAGGGTAAGAAAAAGATGAAGATGATCGGCAAGGTGAACATCCCGCCGGACACCTTTATCCAGATTCTGAAGAATTGAGGTCGGCGACCGCGCCAGCGTGGCCGACATTCGAGACATCCCGGTAACCTGAAACACCCCAGCGCCCTTAACTGGGCGCATCCTTTTGCCCAACCCGCCCAAATACGGGCGTCAACCGCCCATTTCACCCCATGTTTTTCGGCCTTTTTGATTCAGTGGAAACGAAAATGCGCGACACCGCGACCAACTGGTTGGAGTTGGCCGACAAGGTGTACGACTACCGTCGCGACCGCTTGAGTGAGGCGGATCTGACGGCCCTGCAGCAGTCGAGCCTGACGCTGCGGCGCCAGCTTCGGGAAAAGTGTGACGCGAGCAAACTCAAGTTGAGCATCGAGGCACTGGAAGGGGTTTTGCGCCGCACCGGCGGAACGCATTACCCCAAATCAGGCATGATGGAAAACGTGGAATTCTTCCTCGTGGCAGCCATCGTGATCCTGGGGGTGCGCATGTATTTCGTGCAGCCGTTTAAGATTCCGACTAACTCGATGTGGCCGAGCTACAACGGTATGACGCCGGAGGTTTTCGCGACCAAAGCCGATGAGCCTGGCCCGCTGGCCAAGGTGATCCGCCTCGCCGCAATGGGCGCGCAATCACGTACGGTGGATGCGCCGGTGGATGGCGAGATTTGCATCCCGCTCATGGGTAACGGTGAACGCGTTGCGATCCCGTTCCGCGAGGTGGCCGGACGCGATTGGTTGGTTTTGCCCGCCCGCCACAAGGAATACACGCTATTGGTTAATGACCGCCCGGTTACCGTAGCCGTGCCGCGGGACTTCGATTTCGAATGGGTGATCCGTGACGCCTTTATCCCCAAACAAGCCTCGGGCCATGATCCGGGCGGGGTGGACTTAGCTAACTACCTCAAGGAAAACGCCTCGCAGGTGGTGCGTATGGCGGACGGAAAACCGATTTGGCGCACGGGGAAACGGGTGCGGGCAGGGGAGCGCGTCCTCGCTTTCGACATTTTGACGGGTGACCAACTTTTCGTGGACCGCGCGAGCTACCATTTCGTGCGTCCTCAACCGGGCGACGGCTTTGTTTTCCGCACCGACCACATCATTAGTCCTTACATGCAAACGGCTGCGGGTCGGCCGTTGGAGCAATATTACATCAAACGCTTGGCGGCCACGCCGGGAGACACGCTGGAGATCCGCGATTACACCCTTTATCGCAACGGCAAGCCGGCCACCGGATCTAACGCCTTCGATTCTAACGCCAAACGGGAGCCGAACTTTTCCGGTTTTCGCGCCAGCGGGATTCTCGCCGACTCGCAGGTTTATACGGTGCCACCGGAAAGCTACATCGCCCTCGGTGATAATTCCGCCAACAGCCAAGACAGCCGGTATTGGGGCACCGTGCCAGCCCAAGACGTGGTGGGTCGGCCGCTGTTCATTTATTACCCGTTCACCAAACGCTGGGGCATAGCCCCCTGATCTGCTGCCGGTAAAGGCGGCGGCGACTCCAGTGTTGTCGCCTCCACCAAAACGGTACAAAGCCTTGCCACGCTAACGTCAGACCCTGCCTCAAGCCCTCCTCAATAACGCACAATAAACATTATGTCTAATCGAGCAACCGGACCGAAGTCTGCCCCCCCCAGTGAGCCCGCCAAACCCGCGCCCCTGTTTTCCTGGCTGCAAAATCGCTCCGCGGGCGTGCTCCTCCATCCCACCGCCCTGCCCAATGACCAGGGCGTCGGCGTGCTCGATAGCGCGGTTCATTCCCTCCTGGGTTTCATGCAGGACGCCGGCATAAAGCAGTGGCAAATCTGCCCGCTCGGTCCGACGGGCTACGGGGACTCCCCCTACCAGTGTTTCTCGGCCTTCGCCGGCAACCCCTACTTGATCGACCTCTATCCGCTCGTTCAATGCGGCCTGCTCACCGACGCCGACCTCGATTCCGTGCGCCAACTGCCCCGTGACCACGTCGATTACGGCTGGCTCTACGTCACCAAGTTCCCGCTTTTGTTTAAGGCGTTTAC
>CAMBUJ010000146.1 GCA_945871005.1 Opitutus sp. GAS368
GCTGCAGCGGCATCCCAGACTCCGGTGTAATAGGGGTTGGTTGCGGTCGCAGTCAGCTCGGCGCGGGCCGTCACTCGTTGGTCTGGCCCGGCGTATTTCTGCAATTGGCCCATGGCCACCTGGAGGCCAAAGAGGGCGTTTTGCCGCGCTTTTTCCATGCGCTGTTGGTTGGCTGCTATTTGGGTTTCAACCCGAGTCAGCGAGGCAAATGACACCATGATGAGCACCAAGAGCGACATCAGCAAGATGGTGATAATCAAGGCAAAGCCACCGCATTTTAGCCGCGTAGTAGGGCGGGCAAGCTTTCTCCGAGGACATGGGGGCTGAGGATCTGAAAACATAGGCGATACGTGCGGCTTCGATGGAATCTGGAGTATATCGACACGCTATTGGACTTACTTAAGCACGGCGCGGGGGGCCAATGGGAGACGGGGTGGGGTCACAACAGGCACTACTCGATTTTTTGTCACAGTTACATGGTCCACGTCGGTGCCCAACTTGACGGGCATGGCCCCCAAAACAGGACCGACCTCAAAGGTGTTGTCGCTGACAATGGAGTTGCTGACGGAATCCAAATCGATGGGGGCCGAGGCAAGCGGCTGGCCTCGGTCATCGGTCAGAGAGCGCTCAGCCGGGCAGATGAACAGGTTGTGGCGGATGGTCACCTGATCAGCATTTCGCACATAGATGCCCGCGCAGGAGGGGTTAATGATCGTGTTGTTTTCGATTATAATATTGTGAATAAACCGATTGTTCGTCGGCTTGACCGTCCCCCCGACGATGCAGATCGATCCAGGGCTGCCACGTGGGGTGGGAAGATTAACCGGGTTATCCCGAATCACGTTATTACGAATGATAAAATCCCCCGGAATCGGACCTTCCAGCCAATACATACTGAACCCCACGTGGATGGCTGCACCGGCGCTGCGCTCCAGCAGGTTGTTTTCCACCAGGCCTTTTTTGGCGCCTTGGAGCAGGAGAATCTGGGCATTGGCGTCGTGGAAGTAGCAGTTACGCACGATGACTTCATTGGCCCTAGCGGTGGAGCAATCAATAACCGTAAAGGGCGGCACCTGCACATCACCGTCTAAAAGAATACGGCTGAGCTTCATCCTTTCGAACTTATGCATGCGCTGTGTCTTTACAAAGGACAGGAGCTCCTCCTCCGCGCGGCTATCCACTTCTTCGGATTGTTGCACCACTTTGGCCCCCCCGAGCGGATCGAAACGGTCAAAACCATAAAAAAGGAGATCACTGCCTTGGTCGATGCCTTGGGTGACAATCAGTTCACGCGGCGATACCTGGCGCGCGACGAGATGAAATTTGCCCAGCAGATTGATTCCGTCGTCCCAGCCCACGCCAAACTCGCAGCCGTCATAAATCAAGGTGCCGTTTTTGAGCGCGTGCTGGATCGGCTGGCCGGCAATGAGCCGGTTGGTGCCGGCCGGGGTGACGCAGCGAATGTTGATCTGCTTGCTATACCCGCGGGTGCCGCGTTCGTAAAGGTGGGCCACGCCGGTATGGATGGTGAAATCGGCCACGGTCATGTTTTCGCAATTATTATAAGAAGCCATATGGCCGCGGCCGACTTCCAAGGCGACGACCTGCCCGGGAGCGAGAGGCACCAGCGAGGTCCTTTTTAGAGAAACGCGCAGGGTGCGGTCTTTAAGCAGGGCTATGCTATGAAAGCCTTGTTGCGCCCAGGTCAGCAAACGGCCGCTGGCATCAAAGACGTGGTAGCGGGAGGGGCCCTGTTTCTGGGCGGACAGCGCGTAGCCGAGGGGCATGTCTAGATCAAAACTTAAGCCTGCGGGATCGACGGCAACAACCCGGCCTTGGCTGAAAGGCAGGTGGGCGGTATCCCAAATGGCCGGACCGCGCAGGCTGATATCTTTACACGCGTTGAAAGCGATCAGGTCGATGCCTCGGCCTGTATCCTCGGTGATAAACGTCACATCCTTGCAGTCTACAACGAGGTTTTCCACATTATCGAGTCGAAGCCCGCCGCCGGACAACCGGTAAACACCGGGAGCTACCGTATACGTGGTTTGTTTGGCGGCGATAGCGGCCAGCAGCCCCTTTTGGAAGTCCGTGCCGCGCTGACGCTGGTCCGCGATTTCGGCGTCGCTATAAGCCGTGGCATAGGTAGGCGCGTCAGCCGAATACGGCGGGGTGCCTTCAGGCCGGGCAAAGCGGGCGCGCAGCGCGGGCTCGCAGTCGGCACCCGCCGGGCGCAGGCTGGCCTCACTGGCCACCGGCGAGGAAGGACTAGCAGTACAGCTCGAGAGCACGGCCTCACACAGGGCGAAGGATACTGAGGCGATAACCGCGCGCAGGGATGTTTGGGGTAACCGGGTTTTCATGGGGGTGGGATTCGAGGTAAGGGGTCGGCCTAAACAGGGATACACAAGGGCACTTTAAATACTTAACTTAATACAAATGAGATGATTGGAGTGATTTCTTGACGACATTGTGGTTTATGCCATTTCGTTATTCTACCGGCGCAGTCTATGTAGCGAAGTGTCGCTCGGCTGCGCGCAGGCCGTGCATGACGCCGCGCAGCTCGGCCAAGCCGCGCATGCGCCCAATTGCCGAATAGCCCGGAGTCAGCGGCTTATAATCAGTGAGGTCTTGCATCATGGTCTGGCGGTAGCGCAGGAGTGCCTTCCAGGGCAGTTTGGGTTCGGGGGCGGCGGGCGCTCCGCCTGGGCCGGTAGCGGCAAGGGTCTTTTTTGTGGGATCGCGGAAGTAGACAAACCAAGCGATCAGCCACAAAAAGCCGGCGGCACCGGCGGAGATAAAGGCTGCGTGCCAGCCGTAGGCCAGCGCCAGCGGCGGGACCAGGGCCGGGGCCAGCAAGGCGCCGACATTGGAACCGGAATTAAAGAAAGTGGTGGCCAGCACGCGGTCTTTTTTGGCGAACCACACTGACACGGCTTTGATCGCTCCGGGGATGTTGCCGCCCTCTCCAAGGCCCAACGCCACCCGCGCCACGGCAAAGCCGCCAATGGTGTTGGCCAACGCATGGGCGGCCGCCGCCAAGCTCCACGCGGCAATCGAAACCGCGTAGCCGATCTTGATTCCGTAGCGGTCGATGAACCAGCCGAAGAACAGATAACTAAAGGCATAGGCCCCCTGGAAGAGCGCGTTGACCCAGCCAAATTGCGCGTTGGTCCAGTGCAGCTCATTGTCCAGTAGCGGCTTGAGTAGGGACAGGATCTGCCGGTCCACATAATTGATGGTGGTGGCGAAAAACAACAGGGCGCAGATCACCCAGCGGTAGTTGGACTGGGGCATTTCGCTGGCTTCCGGCTGGCGGGGCACAGGCGGACGAGTGGGGGCTGGAGTGGAAGTCACGTTCTTTGCGGAGCGGGGTTTTATATGGGGTAGCGAGAGGAGTCCGCAGAGCTGGGGACTTGGTCAGCCGCCGGAAAAATTACGGCGCGGTGACGGTTTTGGGGTTTTCCGCGGTGACGAAGACCACGTAGTTATTGAGCCCGGCTGGGGCCTGCTCGGTCCAGCTGTTGGTGCCGATGTAGGTCAGCTCGCCGCCATTCATATCAGCGCTGCGGTAGATCGTATGCGGGCGGCCGTTAATAAGGACTTTATCTTTGCTTTTCACTATCGGGGTAGGGCTGCTGCGGACGGGGAACTGCACGTTGCCGTCGTCATAAGCCACATACACCCGGCCGACCGCGCCGATTTTAAACACCACGCCTTCGCCCGCCGAGGTACCGGCATCGTCGTTGGCGACCTGCAGGTAATCTGAACCCACGAGGTAGTCAGGCAGACCGGTAAACGTCCACGGGCGGTCCTTATAAATCACCGCGCCGTCCTTGGCGCCACCGCTCACGATGGTCGCGCCTTGTGGGAAGGCGGTGGTGAGGCCGTTGACTAAGCCGCCACCGGCGGACTGGCCAACGGGAGCTTCCGCATCCCAACCGGCCGGAGGTGCGGGCGGCGGCGGGAGGTCGGGGCCGTAGCGAGCGGGACCCGTCTTAAAGAGCGGGGCACCGACGGCGGGCATCTCGGCGGTCGCCCCGTGGGCGATGGCAACCGGGCGGGCGTCGAGTGTGAGGGCGGCGGGAGGTAGTCCGGGCGCGTTGGCGACGAGGGTAACGCGACCGGCAGTTTCGGTGGAACGCAGGAAAACGCGGTGCACGCCGTTGAGCACGGGCAGTTCGGTCTGGTTGGCGTATTTGGCGACGTTTTCCTCCCAGATGCCGCCGCGCCAGACCACCGGGCCGGTGAACGTGTAGTTGACCAGATTCTGAGCGAGCGGGCAGCGGCGCCCCTGGGCATCGACGGTCTCGGTTTGCACCAGCACCAGATCGGAGCCGTCGGCGCGCCAGCCGGTCGGACCTTGTATGACGCTCAAGCGCAGGGCGGCGGGTTCGCCGGCGGTTTCATGGGACCAGCGGGCGAGTTCGAGACCGGCGGCATCGTAGCCGATGGCCTCGATCTTGCCCGGGGCCCATTCGACTTCGGGGAAGGTGAAGAGAAAGGTGTTGGTGCGCACCGGGGCGGCGGGCACCGGCTGGCCGTTGAGCAGGAGCGCGACCTTGTCCACGCCGGGACTCACGAAGACGTACATCGGTTTGCGCGTGCCGACGGGGTAATTCCAATGACCGGGCAGGAAGACGGCGGGTTTGCCCTCGGTCCAGAGCTCGGGGGTGTTACTCCACATCGTCTGATTATGGAAATAGGCATCCTTGGGGATGCGCATGCCATCGACAGGACCGCTGCGCCGGAAGGTGTCCACGCTTCGGGTAAAGCTATCGGAATCGGCGAAAAAGATCTGGGTGCCGCCATTGCAGACCGCCTCGCCGGTGCCGGGGCGGGCCTTGTAATACTGCTCGTAAACGACGGCCTGGATCAGGCACATATTGTCTTGGTTGCGGTTCCAGCCGCCGGCGTTGTCCACCAACTTCCACTCGCCTTTCACGTTAAAATAAGGGGGCGACCAACGGTCCCACCAGCGGCGCGGGCCTTCGTCGCGCATGAATTCGGTGTCAATGGATAGACGGTACTTTTCTTTGCGCACGCCATACATCCAGGAAACCCACTCTTTGCCTTCGGAACGCCCGCCCATGGGACGCCGGTAGCCGCGAGGATCCCAGCGGTCGCGCAGGTCGATCTTCTCTTGGGTGTGGGCGGGGGTGAGAACGTTATTGGCTGCCTCCCACAAGACGATGCTGGGGTTATTGCGAGAGTAGATAATCGTGTCGCGCATGATCTCGACGCGCATCTCCCACTCGCGGCCGATGGAGTCGTTTTCACGGTCGGCTCCGGGCATGATCTGCATCATGCCCACGCGGTCGCAGGACAGGATGTCTTGCGGGGAAGGCATGGTGTGTTCCCAGCGCACGATGTTGGCATGGCCTTCGACCATCTTACCATTGGTGTAGTCGTGCAACCAGTCGGGGTAGGAATTGCCGACGGCGGGCCACTCGTTCTGGCTACGCGGGCTGTAGCCGTGGGTCATGAGCACGCGGTTATTGAGAAAAAACTCCGCGCCTCGCACCTCGATCTTGCGGAAGCCAGTCTGGATGCGGCGCACGTCGGGGGCGGCTCCGGGCGCTGCGGTGACGATAGTATAAACGTCGTAAAGGTAGGGATGGCCGGGTTGCCAGAAATGGAGGCCACCGACGTTTTGGTTAAAAACGAAGGTTTGGTTCGCGCCCGGTGCGATGGTTTGGCCGCCCGTGTAACTCACGACTTCGAGGCCATCGCGATCCACCACTACGACACGGCAGGTAACCTCGCGGGCGGCGGTCTCGTCGTTGCGCACCTGCACTTCGACGCCGATGTCGGCGCTGCGTTTTTCGGTGGAGATGTTTTCGGCGTAAACGTAGGTGCCCTCGGTTTTGAACGAGGAATAGAGCGGCAAGGTGGCATGGACCTTGGGCAAAACGTGCAGCGTGACATTACGGCAAATGCCGCCGTAGAGCGAGTTGAAGCCGGGGAAAAACCAGCACATCGCGGTGTTGGTGCCAAACTCCTTGTCGTTGCAATCGATCTCGGCGTGCAGGGTATTTTCCGCGCCGAACTTCACATACGGCGTCAGGTCGTAGCCGAACGGGGTGACCCCGTCGGAAACGCGGCCGAGCAGGTGGCCGTTAAGGTAAAACTGGCCGCGCTGACGGATGCCCTGGAACTCCACGACCAGCTTCCGGCCGGCGTAGTCGGCGGGCACGGTGAAGTGCTTGCGGTAGGTGAAAGCGCCGAGATCACGCAGGCCTTTTTTGAGTCCCTGGTAGGCCTGGCGTTCGTGGTAGGTGTGCGGGGTGGAGACGCGCTCCCAGGCGGAATCATCCACCCCCTCGACCGGGAAACTGCCCTGGGCCACGCGCCAACCGGGGTTGAAATTCAACTCCAACGAGGCCGCCGCCGGTGGGGTGAAGGCGGCGCGTAGAGGAGAAAGGATCAGGACGGTTGCGAACACTATGAGGCAGATGCGCAGGGGGGGCATGATAAAAAACCGAGATTATTTCTGGGGGCGGAAAGGCGAAGCGGGCAGGCCGACTGCGTTGTAGGGATTACCGGCGCAGGGATTGATTGCCCAGCCGTAAAGCAGCTTCAGCTGCAGGTGCAGCGCTTTATTTTTGCGCTCGGGATAAACTCAAAAGCCACTCCCGTCAGCCATTAGCGAACAGGAGTGGCCTGGCAGAGTGCCTCAAATAGCCTTGACGGAGGGCCGGCGTCGATAAGCTGCAAAGGCAAGAATTCCCAGCCCTGCCAGCGTCGCATACGTGGCGGGCTCTGGAACCGCGGAGAAGGCCGAAACCTGAAGGGAATTTCCCGCATTGGCGTAGGTGTAATTGAACACCCCATCGTTACCCGTGAAGCTCGCACCGCCGTCGGACGAGGCCAAGGCCGTTCCCGAGATCGTAACCGATGCGAACGATCCATCGGTAGCGCTACTAATCAGGTTATACGTACCCACCGCCGTGCTGCCGAGGTTGACCGTCAAGAGGCCTGCCTTGGTCAACGAGGACACTAAGTTAATGCCGCTAAACCCATCCGCGAGAGTAGCCGAAATGGTCAGGCTCGTCGGGGTAAAGCCGGCGGTCGTTCCGGTGAAGATGGCCCCTTCCGCTACCGTGAGGGCGTTACTGAAGGCAACCGAGCTGGCGTTTCTAAAGGTCGCCCCGCTGCTCACCGAAAGAGCGGAACTGTTAATCGCGCCAATACCAGACAAGGCCAAGGTGCCCGAGGTGATGCTGGTGCCGCCGGTGTAGGTGTTGCTACCGGAGAGGGTCTGATTGCCGCCGGCAATCGTCAGTGCAACCGTGCCGGTGGTGCCGTTCCGGATCACGCCGACGAAGCTCGTAGCGGTGGAACCGGTCAGGGTCAGGGTAGAGGCGGAGGCACCAGTGTTGGTGACGGCCGATTGGCCAACGGTGCCGGTGGCAGTGAGTCCCCTCAAGCTCTGATTAAACCCGGCTAAATCGAAAGTCGGATTGGCAGAACCACTATTGGTTAAGACGAGGGTCGCATTGGTCGCCAAACCATTATTGGCCCCGAGTCTGGCTGTCGTGGTCGTACCGGGGTGGAGGGTCAAAGTATCGAACGACGAACCCGAGCCAGCATAGATGACCGTGCCAGCACGCTGACCAACGGTGATACCTGAATTCGCAGTGATCGTGCCACTAAGCGTTAAGGTGGCGTTGCCGCTGCCAGCCGAAAAATGTGAGCCGCCGCCGGTGATTTGTATAGGGCCGCCTAGCGTGGCTACGACATTATTATTGGCTCTAATCATAGCACTTGAGGATACAACTCCCTGGTTCAGGACGATTGAATTGGCTATATTTAAACCACTAGAGGTCAAGGCCACCCCCCCGGCTGGGGTATCGACCCTCAATGTACCAGTGCCAAGCGCGTTGCTATGGCCTAAGTTGAGAGAGCCAGCACTCAGGGTAGTGCCGCCTGAGTAAGTATTGACCCCATTAAGGGCAAGTGTGCCAGTGCCCGTTTTTACCAAGCTGTTGGTTCCTGCTAAAACGGAGCTGATCGTGGCGGTGCCCGCGTTGGCCGTAACTCCGATCGTGGAGACGCCCACGGTGACGCCGTCACCCAAGGTCAGGGTGGAGCCGGTTACGGTCCAAGGTGTTGCGGGTGAATTGAGGGTAGTATCGCCGAAGTGAAGACTGCCGATGGTTTGCGGGCCTGAGAGGGTCACGGTGCGGCTGGTGGTGACTTCTAGGGTATTAGCGGTGCCATTGGTCGAGCCGAAGAAGGCGGAGGAGGTGGCGCCATCGGCTACGGCTGACGAAGACCAGTTGGTGTCAGTGGTCCAAGTGCCATTAGCATCGACACCCCAAGTGCCGTCAGCAGC
>CAMBUJ010000147.1 GCA_945871005.1 Opitutus sp. GAS368
CGCACCTACCGCGCGCTCAGCGAGTACCTCATCCGCGGGGTCAAGACCACGATCCCCCTCCACAAGGCCATCATGTGCGACCCCACCTTCATTGAGGGTAAGGCCACCACCGCCTACATGGAGGACTTCTTCGCCCGCACCCCCACCGATCTGTTCACCTGATACCGGCTCATCCGGGCGGCTGGCCGGCCCCAAGCCCGGCCGCCCGCCCGTGAAACCGGTTCAATCCCATCCTCCTTACCATGCAATCGCCCGAGTTCATTTCATCGCCCCGCTTCGACGACCAACCCGAGCTCGGCGACATCAAGATCAACCACAACGTGGTCGCCAGCATCGTCCGGCTTGCCGCGCTCCAGGTTCCCGGGGTGGCGGGGGTGGGCGGCGGCATCGTCGACGGCCTCAGTGAGTTGTTCAGCAAGCGCCGCGAGTCCGACCATCGCGGCGTACGCGTCAACGAAACCGAACCGGACACCTATGCGATCGAGCTGCGGGTGATTATCAAGTACGGCGCCGAGATCGGTAAAACCGCCTACGACGTCCAGGTGGCCGTGCGCAAGCAGGTGATTGCGATGACTGAGAAAAACGTGGCCAAGGTCGACGTGATCATTGAGGGCGTGCGTTTGCCCAGTGATCAGACGGAGACGGGCGACAAGGCCGAGGACCTCTGGCCGGAAGCCCCGGCGACCGACTAAAGCGGGTGTGCATTGCGATGATCCCCGTTGAGATTTTTGATTTTTCGTCCACCCAGTATGCGCTCATCTGGAGTGCGTTGGCGCTGCTGGTGTTGCTGCTCTGCCTGCGTCCGCCGGCCTCGCTCACCCTGATCAGCAACGCGCAGGGCGAGTTGCGCATCTCCCGACTGGCCTTACACCGCTTGATCGAGAATTGCTGCGAGCAATTGCGCGGGGTGGCCACGGCCCGCGCGAGCGTGGGCCGCAGCCGGGGCAAGTTCACGGTGAATCTGCGCCTGACGGTCCGGCCCAACGCCAAGCTCGACGCGATCCAAGGCTATTTGACCCAGGAAGTGGGCGAGATTTTTAAAGAGAACCTCGGGGTGGGGGAGATCGGCCGGGTGCAGGTCAAGGTGGTCGGCGTGCGTCGGGATCCGGCCTCTTTTTAAGGGCGGTTCAGTTTCGCCTGTGGGGCGAGCTCCCTATCCGTTTCAGCGCCAGTGGCGTGCGGACTTGTCATGAGCAGCCGAGATTGGCTGAGAAAAATTGGTGCGGTCGCCGGGAATCGAACCCGGGACACCTACTTGGAAGGAAGGAGTTTTACCTCTAAACTACGACCGCAACGAATCGAGCGGTGAGTTTCCGCAGGTGTGCGGCTGATGGTCAAGCCTTGGCTGGCGGTCGGGTGCTTCGTTCCTCCTAAAATCAGGTTTATTTTACCGAGGCGGGGCGGAAAATGAGTTGTCGGCCGCGAGGCACGGGGTTCATCCTGATCAGGCAATGGCTTTCATTACGTCCGCATCCTCCGAGCAAGGCGCCGCAGCGGTTCAGGTAAAGCGCAAGGGTGGAGGGTTCGCAGCTTCGCAAGCCTTGGCCAAACAAAAGGCTTACGAGAAAAAGGCGCTGAAGTACAATTTGCCGCTCGGCGAGCTCGCCATTTTCACCCAGCAGCTCTCCTCGCTGCTCAACGCGGGTCTGCCGCTGGTGCAGTGTCTCGAGGCTCTGCAGGACCAGACCGAGGATCCCGTTTTTCGCATTATCATTCGCGATGTGCGCGCCGATATTTCCTCGGGTAACTCCTTCTCGTCAGCCGTTAAGAAATTCCCCCGTTCGTTTAACTCCTTGTTCACCTCGATGGTCGAGGCCGGTGAGGCCTCCGGAGCGCTGGCGGAAATCCTTAGCAAGGTGGCCGTCTATTTTGAGTCCACCGTGAAGCTCACCAAAAAGGTCAAGTCGGCCATGACCTACCCGATCGCGGTGATCGGCTTGGCGGTCGCCTTGGTCAACGTCCTGCTCATTTTCGTCATCCCGGTGTTCGCCGCGATGTTTGCCGATTTCGGCGCCAAACTGCCGGCGCCCACCCAGATGCTCATCGACATGAGCGACTTCCTGAAGGCGAACTTTTTCTACCTACTTGCCGGCGCTGGCGCCGCCTACTGGATTTTTAAGAAATTCGTCGCCACCCCGCGCGGCCGCCGGATGCTCCATTTGGGCCTGATCCGCGCTCCGATTTTCGGCAGCCTGATTCATAAAATCGCGCTGTCGCGCTTCTGCCGCACCTACGCCACCTTGATGCGTTCCGGCGTGCCGATCCTGCGCACCTTGGAAATCGTCTCCGCGGCCAGCGACAAGGTGCAAATTGAGGATGCCTGCATCGAAATCGCCAAACACGTCAGCCAGGGCGGCCAAGTTTCCGATATTCTGGCGATCAATCCGTTTTTCCCTCCGATGATGAAACACATGGTCAAGGCGGGTGAATCCACCGGCAATGTGGATGGCATGATGAACAAGATCGCCGACTTCTACGATACGGAGAGCGAGGCCACGGTCGCCTCGCTGACCTCGCTGATCGAACCCTTGTTGATCGTTTTCCTCGGCGTGGTGGTGGGCGGCATCGTCATGGCCATGTTCTTGCCCATCTTCAAGCTCGGTGCGGTCGCCGGCGGCCTGGAGTAAGTCCTAGGCCTTGCGTTCTGCGCCGTAACACCCAGCCTCGGACCTTTCTTCATGCCCTCTGTTCTCATCGTCGACGATCTGCTCTCCATCCATGAAATGCTGGAGGCGGTGATTCAACCCACCGGTTTTGTCACCGCGTTTGCGACCGATGGCGAGAAGGCGTTGGCCCGCTACAAGGTCGAGCGCTTTGACCTCGTGCTGGCCGATATCGACATGAAGCCGATGGACGGCATCACCCTGCTCAAGCAGCTGAAGGCCTACGATCCCAATTCGGTGGTCATCATCATGACCGCCTACGCCAGCACGGAGAGTGCGATTCAGGCGCTCAAGTTCGGGGCGTTCGACTACATGCAAAAACCGTTTCGCGTGGACGAGTTGATCGCCACCCTGAAACGGGGTTTGGCCTTCCGGCAATTCAACGCCGATCGCGCCAGTGCCGCCGTTGCGCCCTCGCTCAAATCGGTCGAGTTGGAGCAACGCCTGATCGGCCAGGGCGCGGCCAACAAGCGGCTCGTTCAGCAGGTCAAGAAGCTCGCCACCGTGCGCACCCCCGTGCTCTTGCAGGGTGAAGCCGGCACCGGGCGGACCACCGTGGCGGAGATTTTGCACGCGGGCGGCGGCTCGACGGAATTACCTCTGGTGCGCATCGATTGCGCGCTCAGCTCGGCTACGGATCTGCGGGCCGGCTTACTCGGCAGCAACGGCGCCGGCGGCACCTGGGTGGAAAAGGCCCGCGGCGGCACCCTGTTGTTGCAAAACCTGCACGGTTTGGATCTCGCCATCCAGCAGGAGTTGGTCGGGGTGCTGCGTAATACCTCCCACGGCTTCCGCCTGATTTGCACCACCACCGAGGACCTCGACAAGTTGACCGACGAGGGGCGCTTCAACGACGAGCTGTTCTACCGCGTCGCCTCCTTGCCGGTCGTGCTCACCCCGTTGCGCAGTCGCCTCGAGGACGTGCCCCTGTTGGTGAAACACTTTCTGAGCACCGCGGCTAACCCGGCCTTCGAGGCCAACTTGATCGAGTTTTCCCCCGAGGCGCTCGAAGCCCTACAGGCTTACCATTGGCCGGGGAACTTGTCCGAGTTGAGTCAGATTATCACCAAAATCGCCGCGACCACCCCGGTTCGCATGGTCACGGCCGAACAGTTGCCGTTGCGCCTCAAGGAGGTCAAGGACTGGCCCGCGCTCACCGACTACCTTGCGGTTCAGGAGCGTCAGTATGTCGAAATGGTGCTCAACGCCTGTAAGGGCGACCGCACCGCCGCCGCCAAAATCCTCGGGATCGAGCCGGCGCGGATGACCGGTTAAGGCGCGCGCCCGGATGCTTTTAGGCTTTCTGATCACAGATCAAAATCGCTCCGCGATCTCGCTACATTCGGAGTCCTGAGCACGTAGCGGGACGACGGAGTCGTTTCGTTCAGGGAAAGGCTAATCTCGAGCTGCCGTTGGGTTAAGTCGGGCGTACGCGGGGTGCGTTTTCTTTCCCCCGTTTTTTCGCCGGGAGATGTCGCGGCGTCCCTGCCTTTCCGCTTGCCCCGGCCCTGCGGCGGGGCAACCTCGCTGGCATTCACGTCCATGCCTAAACGCACCGATCTTCAGTCCATCCTCATTATTGGCGCCGGTCCTATCGTCATCGGCCAGGCTTGCGAGTTTGATTACTCCGGCACCCAGGCCTGCAAAGCGCTCCGCGAGGAGGGCTACCGCGTTATTTTGGTTAACTCCAATCCGGCCACCATCATGACCGACCCGGAGTTCGCCGATGTCACCTACATCGAGCCGCTCACCGTCGACAGCCTCGAGAAGATCATCGAGGTCGAGAAGCCTTCGGCGCTCCTCCCCACCCTCGGTGGCCAGACCGCGCTCAACCTCTCGATGGAGCTCTTCAAGGCGGGCATCCTCGAAAAGCACGGCGTGGAGATGATCGGCGCTAAGCCCGACGCGATCAACAAGGGCGAGGACCGCGAGCTCTTCAAGCAGGCCATGATCAAGATCGGCCTCGACGTCGCCCGCTCCAAGACCGTCAAGTCCATGGACGAGGCCCGCGCCGCTGCCACCTCGATTGGTAATTATCCGCTCATCATCCGTCCGTCCTTCACCATGGGCGGCCAGGGCGGCGGTATTGCTTACAACAAGGAAGAATTCGAGCGCATCGTCACCAGCGGGCTCGACCTCTCCCCGGTTCACGAGGTCCTCGTCGAGGAGTGTCTGCTCGGCTGGAAGGAATACGAGATGGAGGTCATGCGTGACCACAAGGACCAGTGCGTGGTGATCTGCTCGATCGAGAATTTTGATCCGATGGGCGTGCACACCGGTGACTCGATTACCGTCGCCCCCGCGATGACCCTGACCGACAAGGAATTTCAGGTCATGCGCGACGCTTCCTTCGCCGTGATCCGCGAGATCGGCGTCGAGACCGGTGGCTCCAACATCCAGTTCTCCCTCGACCCGAAGACCGGCCGCCAGGTGGTCATCGAGATGAACCCGCGCGTCTCGCGTTCCTCTGCGCTCGCCTCCAAGGCCACGGGCTTCCCCATCGCCAAGATCGCCGCCAAACTGGCTGTCGGCTACACCCTCGACGAGCTGCGCAACGACATCACCCGCCTTACGCCCGCCAGCTTCGAGCCGACCATCGACTACGTCGTCACCAAGATCCCTCGTTTCACCTTCGAGAAATTCCCTGACGCCGACTCCACGTTGACCTCGGCGATGAAGTCCGTCGGCGAGGCCATGGCCATCGGCCGCACCTTTAAGGAGTCGTTCCAGAAGTGCCTGCGCTCGCTCGAAACCGGCGCGCGCGGCTTCGGCGGTGGCGGTGGCAAATGGGGTGGCGACGAGCTTCCCGACGACAAGACCATCCGCAGCAAGTTGGCCACGCCCAACGCCGAGCGCGTTTACTACATCCGCTACGCCTTCCTCGCCGGCTACACCTGCGATCAGGTTTTCGACCTCACCAAGATCGACCCCTGGTTCCTCATCCAGCTCAAGGAGATCTTTGACATGGAGCAGGAGCTCAAGAAGTCCACTCTCGCCACCGTCACCCCCGAGGCCTTCCGCCGCGCCAAGCAATTTGGTTTTTCCGACGTGCAGCTCGCGCACTTCTTCAAGAGCGACCTCGGCACCGTGCGCGCCGAGCGCAAGACCCGCGGCATCAACACCACCTACCGCCTCGTTGACACCTGCGCGGCCGAGTTCGAGGCGTTCACCCCGTATTACTATTCCTCCTACGGCGATGAAAACGAGGTCGTGCCTTCGACCAACGGCAAGAAGAAGATCATGATCCTCGGCGGCGGCCCCAACCGCATCGGCCAGGGCATCGAGTTCGACTACTGCTGCGTCCACGCCTCCTTCGCCCTGCGCGAAATCGGCTTCGAGACGGTCATGGTTAACTCCAACCCGGAAACCGTTTCGACCGACTACGACACCTCCGACCGCCTCTATTTCGAGCCGCTCACCCTCGAGGACGTCCTTGAGGTTTACCAACAGGAGAAGTGCGACGGCGCCATCGTCCAGTTCGGCGGCCAAACCCCGCTCAACCTCGCCACCGCCCTGAAGGCCAATGGCGTTAACATCATCGGCACTTCGCCCGAATCGATCGAGGCCGCCGAGGACCGCAAGCTGTTCTCCGCCATCCTGGAAGCGACCGGCCTGAAGTCCCCCGCGCACCGCACCGCGCTCAACGAGGCCGACGCCCTCGCGGCCGCCCACGCCATCGGCTTCCCCGTGCTGCTGCGCCCGAGCTTCGTGCTCGGCGGCCGCGGTATGTTCATCGTCTACAGCGAACAGGAGTTCCGCGATGTCGTGCGCCAGGCATTCGACGTCATGCCCGGCAAGCCCGTGCTCATCGACAAGTTCCTCGAAGACGCCATCGAGCTCGACGTGGACTGTATCAGCGACGGCGAGACCTCGGTCATCGGCGGTATGCTCGAGCACATCGAGTTCGCCGGCGTGCACTCTGGCGACGCCTCGATGGTCATGCCTCCGCACACCCTGTCGAAGGACATGCTCAACACCGTTCGCCAAGCCACCTACGCGCTCGCCAAGGCGCTCAAGGTGATCGGCCTGATGAACGTCCAGTTCGCCATAAAGGACAACCAGCTCTACATCCTCGAGGTTAACCCGCGCGCCTCCCGCACCGTTCCCTTCGTCGCCAAGGCGATCGGCGTGCCGCTGGCCAAACTCGCCGCCAAGGTTATGACCGGCAAGAAGCTCGCCGAGCTCGGCTTCACCCGCGAGCAAACCCCCAAGCACTGGTGCGTGAAGGAAGCCGTGTTCCCGTTCGTGCGCTTCCCCGGCGCGATGATCACGCTCTCTCCCGAGATGCGCTCGACCGGCGAGGTCATGGGCCTCGACGAGGATCTCGGCATCGCCTTCGCCAAGGCCCAGGCCGCCGCCAAGCCTGGTCTGCCCGTTAAGGGCAACGCCTTCCTCTCGGTGAAAAATTCCGACAAGGGTAACGTCGTCGAGATCGCCCGCAATCTGGCGAGCCTCGGCTTCGCCATCTACTCGACCAGCGGCACGGCCGACCACCTCGCCGCCAACGGCGTCACGGTGAACCGCCTCTGCAAGATCGACGAGGGTCGTCCGACCGCCGTCGACATGATCAAGAACGGCCAGATCCAGCTCGTGATCAACACCCCCGGCGGAATGATTCCGCGCAAGGACGAAAACACGATCCGTCAGGCCGCCTACACCCACAGCGTGTGTATCATGACCACCATGACGGGCGCGAAGGCCGCCGTGCAGGGCATCCAGGCGCTCAAAAACAAGCGCGTCGGCGTTCGCCCGATTCAGAGCTACGTGGGCAACGTCGCCACCGTCTGAACCGCTTAGCCGATGTCGTCGCCCGCCGCCCCCGCAACCCTCGTCGCCCTGCTCCATGGCCCGGACCAGCCGGGCCTGGTGGCGCGGGTGGCGGGCTGGATTTTCGAGCGGGGTGGCAACATTCTCCATGCCGATCAGCACCGCGACATGGAGGCGGGCATCTTTTTTCAGCGAGTCGAGTGGGTGCCGTCCCTCGGGGCCGCGTCGGCTGACACGGCAGGTTTTCATGCCTTCGCTGCTTCCCTCGGGATGCAGGCACGGGTAACCGCCTCGAGTCACCGGCCGCGGGTGGCGATTTTTGTCTCCAAGTTCGACCACTGTTTCCACGATCTGGTGCTGCGGTGGAAGTCGGGCGATTACGCCTGTGAGTTGGTCGCGATTGTCTCCAACCACCGCGAGCTGGAGGCCGCCGCCAAAGGCTACGGGCTGGCATTTCACCTCATTCCGGTGACGGCCGCGACCAAGCAGGAGGGCGAGGCCGCGCAGCTCGAGCTGCTGCGTTCGCTCGACGTCGAGTTGGTGATTTTGGCCCGTTACATGCAGGTCTTGTCAGACGATTTTTTGAAAAAATTCGGCCGTCCGGTGATCAACATTCACCACTCCTTTTTACCGGCTTTTGCCGGCGGCCGGCCGTATCACCAAGCCGCCGAACGCGGGGTGAAACTCATCGGCGCCACCGCCCACTACGCGACTGCGGTGCTCGATGACGGCCCGATCATTCAGCAGGACGTGACGCGGGTGACTCACCGGCACGGAGTTGAGGATTTGGTACGCAAGGGCCGTGATCTGGAGAAGATTGTTTTGGCCCAAGCGGTGCGCTGGCACCTGGAGAG
>CAMBUJ010000148.1 GCA_945871005.1 Opitutus sp. GAS368
CACGTTACATAGCGAGGGGTAAGGGAAGATCCGGAACCGGAAGATTTCATGGGTCGAGGTGCCGAGCCGGCGAAAGGCCTGCTGGGGCCCCGCCAAGATGCCAAAAAACGCGCAGCCGAGCTGCGCACAGGTTGGCGGAGGATGGGCGGATATTGCGCGGCGACTCCGACCCACTAAGCCTGCCGGTTCCATTTGGGCACCCGCCTAACGCATCAGGCCGGCGCACCGATCTCTTTTCCGTACATCCCGACGGATTGAGCAGCCCAATCGGCGGGCGTGGTCACGCACCTGCCGCCAGCGCTGATTCGTTTAAGTGCGGGGCAATCAAACTCCGAACCAGGTTGGTTTGCGCAGCGCTGATGGTGATCTTACGCGCCTTTTTCCAAGTCAGGTAAACAAACCCGGGCGGTTGCTCCTTCGTCAAAGCAAGGAGCATAAAAGCTCCGGGGCGATTAGCATGGGTTCCAATCCAGCCAGGCAGATAGTTATCCAATTTCGGATTAAACCCATCATGAATAAGTACGGTTTCGTGCCGCATCAGGCACACGCCGAACACCGTGCGTTCAGTAGCGGTGCACACCGGGTTAACACTGAATCCCGAGCCAAAAACCCCTGTCCAGCGGTGCAGGGCGGCGCGGCGGTCACCTGGGCGGCCGACAAAAATCGCGCACTGGTCGGCTTCGAGCATCTGCTGAATGGTGGCCAACACGCCCATCCAAGGATCTTCGACGGATTGACCCGCATCAGTGGTCGGCACCTCGCTCTGCGACTCAAAGGCAATCGTGCCGGCAAGTTGCTCCGCCCAATCAAGGGTGTTTCCGCCTTCAGCCTCCAGCGCTGGATCGGGCGCCATCGGGACTTCGCCAGCCGGTTCTACTGGGGCAACGCTGGCCGGCTCAGGGGGGGCAACGACTAACGATTCCGCAGTGGCCACCTTAGCCCCCACCCCGTTCTCTGCCGGCGCCTGGTTGGCCAATTTGGCATGGGCCCGAATCCGCGAAAAAACCACGGGGTTAATGAAATTACCATGGCGCGTCAGGGACGTGAGCTGCTCGTTGGCATGATTGATCGCCGCGGGGATCAGACCGGCCGCATCCGGCATGGTTTGATGAAACCGCCGGGCCAACACCTTGGCCTGCTGCAGAAAACTGGCCGAGCTGTGTTTACCGGACAACGCCAGGGAGGCCAATTGGGAACTGAATTCCGTGATCCCCAGAATGCGTCCGGATTGGTGAGTGGCCACCGAGGCCATGGTTTCCGGATAACACTCATCCATGGCGAATATGACCTCCTTCGGCATGCGCAAGCTGCTGACAATCTCACGGCTCAGCTCCAAGGGAGTCAGCCCAAACAAGGAGCGGTACGCCGCATCGGCGGGCATTTTTTCGCTTAACAGCATGACCTCGCGGCAGTGTTCCGGGGCAAGCGCCGGCAAGAGAACAGCTCCGAGATTGCGCAACGTGCCGCAGGCAAAGAGCAGATCGGGATCCGCATAGCCGAGGCTGGCCGCGCACGAGCGGGAGATCAGACCGGCACAGAGGGCATGGGCAGCCGCCGTGCGTTGCTCGGGGCAATTGGTGGCGCCGGCAGCGCTTTCCAACAGCATCATCGAAACGGCAATGCTTCGGACTTTCTGAAAGCCCACTTGGTGAACCGCATGGCTGAGACTGGTGAGCGGGGTGATTCCCGGGTTACTACGCACCGTATTGGCCGCGCTCAAAATCCGGCTCACCACAATCGGGTCTTTTTCTAAAATATCCGTAAGCTCATGCAGGGAAAGCTCCTCCACTTTATTGGAAAGCGTTTGAATCAACTCCAGTAAATCCTGTAACACCGCCCCGCGCCCCGACATAATCAGCGTGCGGGCACGGTCGATCGTTTCTACCGAAGTAAGCGGGTGGAGTATCACCATAATCGTCTTTCTTTAGAACGGCCCATTCTCACGGGGATTAAGTCATAATTCGAGGTAAGCCCGAAATAATACAGCCTCGGTAAGCCTCCTGTACCCAGTGGTGCGCCCGAGCGCCTCATCCCGTCCGGCAAACCCGACGACAGGAACCCGGGCTCATCACTTTTTCCCTTTGCAAGTGCTATGCCGCTGATGAAGCTGCGCTTAAGCCCCAATGAAACCGCTTACCCTGATCCTCTGCCTCATCGCCATTCTTGGCTCGGCTGCGTCGACCTTTTTCTACTTCCAGATCGACAGCGCCAAGGAGCAATTGCAACAGGAGGCCGCCTTGACCGCGACGAGGATCACCGAACTACGCACCAAACTGACCGAGGCTGCGGCCCAGAGCGACGGTCTGCAAAAACGCCTGGCCGAGCTCGACAGTGAGCTTGGCGAGGCCAAAACCAAAGCGTCGGCAGCCGATAGCCGCAGCACCCAGCTGGGGCGCGAAACGGGCCAACTGCGCACCCAGTTGGCCGCCAAAACCGAGTCAGCCCAAGCGCTCGCCACCGAGCTCAGCCAAGTCAAACGAGAACTTTCCCAAGTCAAATTAAGCGCGTCCACTGCCGCGGCCGAGCAGAGCGAAAGCGACAAAACCACCATCGCCGTCCTGCAGGCCCGAATCACCGATTTACTGGCAGCCGCGGCGAAAGCGCCCCTTCGCGCCGTTAAACCCGCCCGCACCCCCAAGGCCGCCGACGGCAGTCTCCTCCCCCCTGCGGCCGACGGCATCAGTTATCAAGTGGTGAGTATCGGCGCAAATAACGCCTTTGTGGTCATCAACGCCGGTTCTGCCCAGGGTATCGCCGACAAACAAAATCTCGCCATCAGCCGCAACGGCCAAACCCTCGCCGAGGCGGTCATCAGCAGCTGCCAGGAAAACTACTCGATTGCCCAAATCCTCACCCGCTCTCTCCAGGGTGGCTTGAGCAAGGGAGATCTCGCCACTTTCGAACAATAAACTCATGTCGCGTCTAAAAAAACTGATCCTGCTCGCACTTGCGCTCTCGGGCGCATCGCTCCTCTTCACCGGCTGCTCGACGAAAACCGAGCAGGATAGCACCATCCCGTGGAGTCGCCCCGCCAACTGGGAAGGCGGCATTCCCGGCATGGGCGGCCTCGGCGGCGGAGGCGGTTACCGCTAACCCCCTCCGGAAATCCGGCCTCGCCCAGGCCGGATTTTTTTGTGCCTGTTGACCCAGCCATGGCCGATTCCACTCCCAACGCCTCCCTCACCCCTCTGCCCGGTCACCTCTATGTGGTGGCCACGCCCATCGGCAATCTTGCGGATTTAACGGAGCGCGCCCGCGCCATCCTCGGTTCGGTCGATCTGGTCGCCTGCGAGGACACTCGCACCACCGGAGGCCTGCTCACGCGCTTTGGCCTTCGCCGCGATCTACTCGCCTACCACGATCACAACGAAATCGAAGTCGCCGAAAAACTCGCCGACCTGATCGCCGCCGGCAAAACAGTCGCGATCGTCTCCGACGCCGGAACACCCGCGATCAGCGACCCCGGCTTCCGAGTCGTGCGCGCCTGCCGCCGCCGCAACCTGCCGGTGGTCCCCGTGCCCGGAGCCTGCGCGGTGGTGGCCGTTCTCAGCGCTAGCGGACTGCCCACCAACGGGTTTCTCTTCGCTGGTTTCCTCATCGCCAAGACCTCGGCGCGCTGCGCTTTCTTGGAAAAGTATCGGGACTTCGAATTCACCTTGGCGCTCTACGAAAGCTGCCACCGCATCGACAAGTTCGCCGACGAAATCGTCGAAAAGCTCGGCCCGGACCGCGTCGTGTGCATCGCCAAAGAGGTCACCAAACTCCACGAATGTTTCCTCGTGGGCCGCGCCGGTGAGGTGCGTGATCGCCTTGCCAAAACCAGCCTCAAGGGCGAGTTCGTGGTCCTGATCGCCCCGGTCAATTTCGTTTTGTAAGCCGCGCGGCGAGCCTCAACGACCGCGCCTCCGCCCGAGTGGGTGAGCCTACTCTGCCATCGCCCGGTCCATCAGGCGTTGTAATTGGCCGGTGCCAATCGACTGCAGCGAGCCGTCAAGCACCACCGCATCAAGCAAATAGGCGTAGCCCTGGGCATCGGTTGCGGTTTCGTCCACCAGTTTGAGGGTGCGCAGGCTGTCGCTGAGCGGCGGCCGTGCCCCCAGCTTGAGGTCCAACCGCAGCGGTTGCTGAATCAGCGGCACGCCCGGCCGTTGGGTGATCTGGCCGGTGCCGATCAGCCGGATTTGCGGTGAGGTTAACGAGAGGTCTTTAACCGCGAGGTTTTTCTGCTCATCGCGGCCCACCACTACGTTGAGCTGAGTGAACGCGATCGCGGAAAGCTGCTTGGCCACCACCGCGGCCGCCCGCACCTGCTCAGCTTTTTTAACCGTCGCCTCACTGCCCGCCAAACTCCCAAACAGTCCCGCCATCGCGGCAACCGTGGCCACGGTATCGGCACTGGCCCCGGCCTTGACGCTCAAGACCCGCAACACACCGCCCTGACTGCCCAGCGTGATGTCTCCAATCGCCGTGTCACCAAACGCCAGCGGCGAGACCGCCCGCCCGGCGAGCTGGGTGGTGAGGCGAAACTTGCCCTCCAGCGGCGAGGCTCGGCCCGGCGAGAGCGCACGCAGCAGGGGCGCGCTGTCCAGATCGACCAGGGAAACGTCGGCCTTGAGGGCGTAAGGTTGGGCCTGGGCCGGCTCGAAGCACACGCCCCCGCTCGCCGCAAAACGGCCGCCGGTACTTAACCCAGCCCCGAGTCCCTCCACATTGAGCGCGTCCGCCGTGAGCTTAACCAGGCCGCTGATCCCGGTGATCTGTAACTCCCGCGAATAGACCAGCGACTGGATGTCGATTTTCAGCTCACCGCGCTGGTCGGCCCAAAGTGGCGCGGTCGGGGAAAGCGCAGCCTTGCCCGGCCCGTTCGGCCGCGCGGATTGCTGGGCCGCTTCCGACGGTGTCGCCGAGTTTGCCGGGGCGGGTGCGCCTAGCGCGGCGAAACTGAGCAGATCGTCAAGGTAGACGGTGCCGGCGGTGATTTGCACATTGAGCGGGGCGGTGCCGCCGGCCGTGTTACCGGAAGCCCGCAGGTTGATTTCGGAGCGACGCACGCCGCGGGTGATAACCACCGGCAGTTGGGCGTTGAGGCGACCGGTCTCATCGACGTCGGCGCGCGCCAGCAGCACAAGCGCAGGCAGGCGGGTGGCCGCGGGGTTGGCGGCGATCAAATCGGTGAGCTGCACGGTTAACGAAGCCATCGTGGTGGCCCCGACCGAGGCGCTAAAATCCCCCCGGGCAAGACCGGAAGACAGCGCGACTTTGCCAATCGCCAGCGGCTGCTTGAGCAGGGCGGGCAACCCCACTTCATAAGTGCCGGAAGCGACCAAGGGCTGCTGGGTGCCGGTGGCTTGGGCGGCTTTGGCGGAGAGTTTCACCAGCGGCACCTGGCCTTGGGCGAGGATTAACTGCCTGACCTCGGCCGACCACCCCTGCGGGCCGTAGTCGGCTTGCAGCGCGAGGGAAACATCCACGTCGCGCACGCGGGGCCGCCCGGCTTGCGCCACGGAAAGGCCGAGCAGGGTGAGCGGCGTAATGGAGTTAACCGACACCCCGCCGTTGCGGGCCGAAACCATCAGCGTCCCGCGCAGATCCTGGCCGGCGAGCCCGATGTCGCCCAGAAAGGGCTGGGCCCAGGCGAGGGGCAGGCCGTTGAGCTCGACGCGCATCAGCTCGGCGGCGCCTGCGGTGGAGGCGAGCGCGCCGGTGGTGCGGTTAATCTCGATGGGCTGGAGCGCACTCACGCTCACCAACGGGGCGGCCCCGCCGGACAGGCGCAACTCGCAGCGCGTCAGCCGCACCACCTGATCATGGGCGGCGAGGTCAAAGTCGGCCACCAAGCCGAGCCGACCCAGAGCGGTTAACTCCGGGTGGATTTGCCCGAGTTGGTCGACCCAAGCCTCCAGCGTCCCCGCCGCCTGAACCTGGCGGCCGGTCGGTTCGGCGGAAAAACGTCCCTGTCCCTTGGCCGCGAAATCGGGCAACGCGTGGCCGAGGGCGAACGGCCGGGCATCGGCGGTGGTCACGTCGAGTTTCCACGAACCGCTCAGCGGCGCGCTGGCGCGTGGCAACCCCAAGTCCAACTGGAGCAGTTCGCGGGTGCCGCTACTCAGCGCGGCGGCGTAGGTTTCCCCTTTGGAATCCTGGGCAACGCGCAGGTTGAGCGCGAGGTTCGCGCCCGGGGGGATTTTGGCGCCCGTGGCGGTGGCGCTGAGTGCGAGTTCAAGGCGGTCAAAGCCACGCGGGGTCGCCAGATGCGCGGTGAGGTTACCGCGCACCGCGAGTTGGGTCGCCTCGGGGCCACTCGCGTCGGCGGCGAGGGTCCACTTGCCCTCCTGTCCGACGGCGAGCCCGCCGCCGCTGATCACGATATGGACTTGGCCCTCGGGCAGGCGCACATCCCCGGAGAGATCCACCCCATCAATGGCCAAATCCACCGGCAGGTTCAGCCGGGCGAGCAGGCCCTCGAAGGCAGCGCGGACATGCGGCGCGGAGCTGGCGGAGGGCAGGTCTGCGGGGAGGCGCTTGGGGGTGGCCTGAGTGGCGGTGGAGGAGGCGGGCGCGCCGGGATCGGCAAGGGGACGCGGGGCAACGGGAGGCGGCGGCGGGGCCGACAGATCCAGCACCCAGCCGTGGGCGACCAAGCGTTTGATGGAGACCTGCCCGCGGGCGGCAGCGATCAGGTCCATGTCCACTTCAACCGCGGGGACTGTGAGGACGAGCCCGGGTTGAACCACACGGAGGTTATCCACCCGACTGCGGTGCAAACCGGCGGCAACGCGGCCGAGGCTGACGGAGCCGTCGGGGATGGCGGGGGCAAAGCGGTGCGCCGCCCAGGTTTGCACTCCAGGGGACAACGCCAGCATGGCGACTAAGGCGAGAAGCAGAACCAACGAGCCGAGGGAGAGAAGAAGGAGACGGAGCGGTTTCATGCGGAGGGACGACGGGAGCATCGGGGGGCGTGGGCAAGCGTGCGACTAAGCGCGCGACTAAGGCAAGCTGCGCGGCGGAGTTGGCGGGCACGGGGGCGCCAACTCCGTTTTTGGGAAGGGAGCGAATTGCTGAGGGGAAGGGCAAACCGGTTACACGGCCGGGGAGATCCCCGCGCTCACGCCCGGGGCCACGGGTAGGATCTCCACACGCCCACCACCTGGGCTATGCCCAATTCCGGTGGGTCATTTTGGGCGGAGCCTGCTCGGCTGACCCCATAGGCAGCGCTGCGGCTACGTGCGAGACTGGGCAATCGGCGCAGGATAACTGGCCGGACCAAACCCAATTCACCCCTGACTCCCCTCCGCACATGATCCGATCCCCGCAAACGCTTCTGCAAACCGCATCGACTTACTTGCAGGCCTGGCCCTGGGGCCGGGCGAAGCGAACGGCGCCGACAGAGACCGCCGGTTGCACCGCGCCCGACGGGCTCGATCCGGCGGACGTGGACTATTTTAAGCGCGGGTCCGCCGAAAACCCCGAGTTCTGGTGGCGGTTGGTTGAGCGCCCGCGCTTTGCCGGAAAACACGTGCTGGACGTCGGCTGCGGGTTGGGCGCGCTTTGCGTGGACATGGCCGCCGGCGGGGCCGCCCGAGTCGTCGGGTTGGACACCGAGTCCAAACTGATCGCCTTCGCCCGTCAGCACACCTCCCAGGCGTTTCCCGAGCTGCAGTCGGTTTTGGAATTCTACGACGAGGACCTGGCGCAATTCGACCAGGGCAAGTTCGACATTATCGTCTCCAAAGACTCCTTCGAACACATCATGGATTTGGAAGGCATGATCCGCGCGATGGCGGGCCACTTAAAACCTGGAGGGCGGATATACTCGGGCTTTGGGCCACTCTACAACAGCCCCTTCGGCCACCACGGCCGGGTCGCAACGCGGTTACCCTGGCGGCAGTTCCCGTGGGCCCACCTATGGGAATCCGAGTCGAAAATCGTGAAGCGCCTCAATCAACTCCGGCAGCGGGGCAAGCCGATCTTCACGTATTCGGATGCGCCGCTGACCAGCATTCGCGACCTCGGCCTGAGCATGTATTCCTTGGCTGATTATCGGCGCTTCATTTACGGCAGTGGAATGAAGGTCGTGCGTTTCGAAGTGAACCGCAGCAAGAGTCCGCTTTCGCGGCTACTTTCGGTGCTGCGACGGGTGCCGCGCCTTGAGGAATACTGCACGCA
>CAMBUJ010000149.1 GCA_945871005.1 Opitutus sp. GAS368
CACACCATCGGCTTGGCGGCGGGCGGAGGATTTTTGAAATCCTGATCGAGGCTGGTCGCCGGCTGGGCGGAGAGCGGCAGGCAGACCAGCAGCGCAAGGAGGCTGATGTTAATGCGGTTGAGGAGTGGGGTGTTCATTTTTTGGGGAATTAAAAAAGGGGGATTTGAATTAATAAGGTCCTGAACCGTGCTCCGATCCTCCCGGATTCTATTAACCACTAATAAACACTAATAGGCACTCATTCCAGGGCACTTATGCCTTGGTTTATTAGTGTCACTTAGTGTTCATTAGTGGTTAAAACGGGTTCGTCCCTAAATCCCTGGATTTCGTTTCTGGGCCTGATCGGACTGCACGGCGGAGTCGGAGGTAAACAAAAGAGCCAACCAGACGGGTACCATCAAGATGAACTTGGCCGTATCGACCCCTATATTGCTCCAGTCATAGCCAGGGTCCTTGGGTGGCTCCAGGGAGGCATTCTGGTAATAATAAGCTAATTCCTCGTCGGTGTACGCGGTCAGGGGTTTCGGCTTGGGTTTGGTCTGACAGCCGATTTGGCCGAAACACACCGCAAGGATCAGCGCGAGATGGAGTATTTTCTTCACCCCTTCATTTAATCGCTCCTGAAAGTGCCGTGTCAAACCGGCAAGCGCCTGCCTCAACCTTATATACCGCCGAACCCGCTTCCATTTTTATAACATAAAACCCTCCGCCTTCGGCTAGCCTTTATATACAATCTTGTCTTGCTGGACGGTGTCGACTTTCCCGCTGTCCCTTAGGTCGCCCTGATTCCCAGCTAATAATTCCGGCCCGACGTAGTCACCGGCTGCCGGCCTGTTTTGGTTCCAGCGCAGACGGGACACTTGCGCCGTTTGCCTGCGGTTGCCGACAGGGCACCCCGAACGCCTCCGCTGGTGCTTCAGCCATGCCGCTCACCTGCCGTTCACTGGCCGCATAACCGCGATGGATCAATTTTTAGCCGTCACCCTCCTGAAGGCTTGGCTCGGGGCGGCTCGGTGTCATCGCTCAGGACCGCTTCGTTGCCCCTCCCTCGGGTTGCCAACGTTGGTCAGTCCCGTTTCGCGTTCTCTGTTCTCACCCCATGAATTCACGCTCCCGCCCCCTGGGCTTTGCCCTGCTCAGTTTCATTTGCGCCGCCGCGCTACACGCCGACGTCACCCCCCACGCACTGTTCTGCGACCACGCAGTCTTGCAGCGCGACAAGCCGATCCCGGTCTGGGGTCAGGCCGCGCCCGGGGAAAAAGTCGCGGTGCGCCTCGCCGATCTGCCTGCCCAATCCACCACGGCCGACGCCGCCGGCCGCTGGTCGGTGCGTCTGCCCGCCCAACCCGCCGGCGGTCCGTTCAAACTCGTTTTCCAGGGTAACAACCGGGTCGAGATGAACGACGTCTGGCTGGGCGAGGTCTGGGTGTGCTCCGGCCAGTCCAACATGGAGCGTCAGCTCGGCCTGCGCCACGGCCAACAACCCCTGGTCAACTGGGAAGCGGAGGCAGCCTCGGCGGATTACCCGCAGATCCGCCATTTCGCGGTCGCCCGCACCCCGTCGGATACGCCCAGGGCCAACACCGCGGGTAAATGGGACGTGTGTTCGCCCCAGACGGTCGACCAGTTCACCGCCGTCGGCTATTATTTCGGTCGCGAGCTGCACCGCCACCTGAAGGTACCGGTCGGACTCATTCACAGTTCATGGGGCGGGTCCCCGGCGGAAACCTGGGTGAGCCAGGCCCGCCTTGCCACCGATTTCCCTGATGTGATCGCCGCGCAGGCGAAGGCCATCGCCGATTACCCCGCCGCCCTCGCCAAATATCAGGCCGCCGAACCTGACTTGCTGAAAACGTGGCAGGAGGCCGCCGCCACCGCCGCCGCCGCGGGCAAACCCGCCCCGCGCAAGCCGGCGCCTCCCGGCAACCCGCGCTCCGCAAACCATCGCCCCAGCGCGCTCCACAACGGCATGATCACGTCACTCCAACCCTACGCCCTACGCGGGGTCATCTGGTATCAGGGTGAATCCAACTCCAGCCGGGCCGAGGCCTACCGCACCCTGTTCCCCGCCTTGATCGCCGACTGGCGGACCCAGTGGGGCCAGGGCGATTTCCCGTTTCTGTTTGTGCAAATTGCCCCGCATAAGAGTCAATCGCCCGAGATCCGCGACGCCCAGCTCCACACCTGGCGGGTCACGCCGAACACCGCGATGGTCGTGACCGCCGATATCGGCGACGCCAACGACATCCATCCGACGCGGAAAGAGCCGGTCGGCGTTCGCCTGGCGTTGGCCGCGCGCGCGTTGGCCTACGGCGAAAAAACCAACTACTCCGGTCCGCGTTTCACCACCGCCGCCATCGCCGGAGCGAAGGTCACGCTGCAGTTTGACCACCTCGGCGGCGGGCTGGTCGCCAAGGACGGAGCGCTGCGCGGGTTTACGATTTCCGGTGACGGCAAAACCTTCGTGCCGGCCCAGGCCGAGATTGTGGGCGACACCGTAGTGGTGAGCGCCGAAGCGGTGCCGACGCCGCTGGCGGTGCGCTACGGCTGGGCCAACGTGCCCGACGTGAATTTGTTCAACGCCGCCGGCCTGCCGGCTTCGCCGTTCCGCACGGACGGCGCCGCTCTGGCAGGGACACCTCGCGCGGCCCAGTAAACGTCGGCCGCGCGCCCCGTCACGCCCCGTCGCGCCTTAGCGGCGGGGATCGGCTTTTTTCAGGTTCTTAATCAGACCGTCGATCAGCGCGTCCAGGCTCGGCTTCTTAGCCTCAAAGCCCATCGCCATGCCGACCTTCTTCATCGTCTCGCTGGTTTGCGGCCCGATGCTGCCAATCAGCGGCAGTTTCGCGGCGGGTGACAAAGCCAGCTCGGCGGATTGCTCGCTGAAGGACTGCACCGCCGAGGAGCTCGCAAAGAGAATCGCATCGACGCCCTTTTCGCGGAAATCGTCCGCCACCGGGTTGCTGGTCAGATCCGTCTTCTCGGTTTTGTAGAGCAGCAGACTGTCCACAATCGCCCCCGCCGCTTCCAGTTTCCGCACCAGCACGTCGCGGTTCAAGTTACCTGTTACCACGATCACCTTGGCGCTATCGAGGCTTTCGGTGGCGATGAGCGCATCGGCCAGAGACGCGCCCGTAGCGGTGTCGGGCATACACTCGACCTTGATATGGTAACGCTCGATTTCCTGGGCCGTCGCCTTGCCCACGCAGGCAAAGCGCAACATGCCGAGCGCGCGGATGTCGGGGAAGCCCTTGAGGAAGTCCTCAAAGAAGAAGCGCACGCCGTTGGCGCTGGTGAAAACGATCCAGTCGTAGCCGCCGAGTTCGGTGAGGATTTCCACGAAGCCCTGGCGATCGACCTCCTTGCTGATCTGAATGAGCGGCAGCTCCAGCACCTCGGCGCCGAGGGCTTCGAGTTTGTCGCGCAATTCGCTGTTCTGATCGCGGGTGCGGGTGATGGCCACGCGGCGCCCGAACAGCGGGAGGTGCTCAAACCAGTCGATCGACTCGTGGTCGCGCACGACTTCGCCGATAAAAATGATCGCGGGGGCGGCGAGGCCGGATTGCGCCACCAGGCCGGCGAGGTTGGCAACCGTGCCCGTCACGCTGCGCTGGCGGCCCAACGAAGCCCATTGCACCACCGCGGCGGGGGTGTCGGCGGATAGTCCGCCGGCCTGTAATTCGGCGAGGATAAACTCGAGGCGGCCCATGCCCATGTAAATGGCGAGCGTGGTGTTTTTTAACGCGCCGTAACTGCGCCAATCCACCTGGGTTTCCGACTTCGTCGGGTCTTCATGCCCGGTGAGCAAAACCAGCGCGGTGCTCAGATTGCGGTAGGTCAGCGGAATGCCGGCGTAGGCCCCGGCGGCGATCGCCGCAGTGACGCCCGGCACGACCGCGAAGGGGATGCCTGCCTTGGCGAGGGCGCGCGCTTCCTCGCCACCCCGACCAAAAATATACGGGTCGCCGCCCTTGAGCCGCACCACCGTTTTGCCGGCCTGAGCCCGACTGATGAGCAGCGATTCGATTTCCTCTTGGGGGACGGTGTGGCAGCCGGCTTTTTTACCCACGTAAACCACCTCGCACTCCGGGCGGCACCATTTCACCAACTCGGGGTGCACGAGGTAGTCGTAAACCAAGACGTCCGCTTGGGCGATCAGCTCCTTCGCGCGGAACGTGACCAGACCGAGATCGCCGGGGCCGGCGCCAACAAGATGAACAAAACCTGTAGATGAAGACATGGAGAGAGGAATTACACAGAGGGCACTAGAGGTATCACAGAGGTCACGGAGAAAGGCAGGTCTGAAGCTCTGTGCTTTCTGTGCCTCCTCTTGTGCCCTCTGTGTAACTAAATCTGAAATCCGAAATGTTTTAAAATCACCCGCGCCGTCTCGACCGGATTGTCGATCTCGGCATCGCTGAGCGGAAGACTCCTCAACCCGATTTCGTGGTGGTAAAACCAGAGGGTGTCGGCGGTGACATGAGCCGCGAAAGCCGTCTGACAGCCCCCGCCCAAAGCCGCTTGAAAGGCTCGCTCGAGGGTGACGGCGCGGGACGTGCGGTGATCGAGTACGGCGGTGAAACGCGGCGCGTCGGCCGTGCGGGTTTGAATCGCGATGGCCGCCTGCCCGACAGCGGGCACCATGTGCTCGCAGGCAAGAGAATGGAATTCAGCGCCAGCCCAGCCACCAATCCCGAGGCGGCGCAGGCCTGCGGTGGCGAGCACGGTGCCATCGGCGACCGCGTCCTGGGCGATTTTCCGCAGGCGGGTGTCGACGTTGCCGCGGATCTCCGTGAAGGAGGCGTCGGGAAAGAGCATCGCCAACTGAAGGCGGCGGCGCGGGCTGCTCGTGGCGATGAGTTTGGGCGAGTCGATGCCGGCGCGCAGTACCAACATGTCGCGCGGATCCTCACGCGGCATGTAGCCGGCGACGGCCAGGCCGGCGGGCATTTCGCCTGGCAAGTCTTTGCAGCTGTGTACGGCGAAATCGGCGTCACCGCGCAGGAGGGCGTCCTCGAGCTCCTTGGTGAACAGCCCCTTGCCGCCCTGTTTTTCAAGGGACCACTCGGTGCGTTTGTCACCGGTGGTGACGATTTTCAACAACTCGACCTCGACGCCCAGGGTAGCGCGCAGGTGCGCGGCGACCTGCTCGGATTGAGCGAGCGCGAGCGGGCTTTTGCGGGTGGCGAGGATGAGCGTTTTCAAAGTAGCGAGTAGTGAGTAGTTAGTAGCTAATTACCGAAACCGAGAAACTAAAAAAGGCCGTGGCACGAATGCCAACGGCCTTTGAGGATTTATTCGGAGTAGGCGATGGGCGGCGACCGGATTTCCGAATGCTCGCTACCCACTACCCGCTACTCGCTACTTCTCCTTAAGAGGCGTAGGAACCGGCCACGCCGCTGATGTCACGCTTGGGCATCCAAGGCATCAGATTGCGGAGACGCTCACCGGTCTTTTCGATCTGGTGCTTTTCGCCGGCCTTGAGGAGGGCGTTGTAGTTCTTGAGGCCGCCCTTGTATTCAGCGACCCACTGCTTAACGAACTTACCGTTTTGGATCTCGGTGAGGATCTTCTTCATTTCCTTCTTGGTGTTCGCGTTGATCACGCGAGGACCACGGGTGATGTCGCCGTATTTGGCGGTCTCAGAGATGGAGAAGCGCATGCCGGAGATGCCCTTTTCGTACATGAGGTCGCAGATGAGCTTCAGCTCGTGCAAGCACTCGAAGTAGGCCATCTCGGGCTGGTAACCAGCCTCGACGAGGGTTTCAAAACCGGCCTGAACGAGGGCGGAAGCACCACCGCACAGCACGGCCTGTTCGCCGAACAGATCGGTCTCGGTCTCTTCCTTGAAGGTGGTCTCGAGGACGCCAGCGCGGGTCGAGCCGATGCCCTTGGCCCAGGCGAGGGCGTTCTTCTTGGCCTTCTTGGACTTGTCCTGGAACACGCCGATGAGGGCGGGCATACCTTTGCCTTCAACATAGAGGCGGCGGACCATGTGGCCGGGGCCCTTGGGGGCGACCAAGATCACGTCGATGTCGGCGGGAACCTTGATCAGGCCGAAGTGGATGGCCAGACCGTGCGAGAAGACCAGGGTCTTGCCCTTCTTCAGGTTGGGGGCGATGTCGGTGAGGTAGACGTCGGCCTGCTTCATGTCGGGGAGACCGACCAGGATGATGTCAGCCTGCTGGACAGCCTCGGCGGTCGTGACGACCTTGAAGCCGTGCTTTTCAGCGACGGGCTTGGACTTGGAACCCTCGTAAAGGCCGATGATGACCTTGACGCCGGAGTCCTTCAGGTTGAGGGCGTGCGCGTGGCCTTGGGAGCCGTAGCCGAGCACAGCGATGGTCTTGTCTTTGAAGAGGCCGAGATCGGCATCTTTGTCGGTGTATACTTTAGCGGGCATGGTATGGGAAAAACGGGTTTAGGGTTCGTTGCTATGCTGAAAAGGGAGGGGCGGCGCTTAGCGCATCTGGGCCAACACGCCGGTGCGGGCCAGTTCAAGGATCCCGAACGGCTCGACCAGCTTGAGGAAGGCGCTGACTTTACCGTCGTCGCCGGTCATCTCGATGATCACCGACTCCTGGGCAACGTTGACGATCTTGGTGCGGAAGATGTCGCTGATCTGCATGATCTCCGAGCGGGTGCGGGAGTCGGCCTTCACCTTAATGAGGACGAGTTCGCGCACGACGGCCTGGCCCTCGGTGAAATCGATGACCTCGACGACATTGACCAGCTTGCGCAGCTGCTTGATGCAGAGGTCGAGGGCGGCGTCGTCGCCCATGAGCACCGCGGTGATCCGCGACAGGGAGGCGTCGTGGGTGGGCGCGACGTTGAGCGAGTCGATGTTAAAGCCGCGACCGGAAAACATGCCGGACACGCGGGCTAGAACGCCGAACTTGTTCTCAACGAGGACGGAGATCGTGTGTCGCATTGCGGGTGGTGAAGGGAGGGAAAATAATCTGGTGGACGCTGAGGGACTTGAACCCCCGACACCCTCGGTGTAAGCGAGGTGCTCTAACCAACTGAGCTAAGCGTCCGAACCAAAGTTCAGAGATAAGCGGGGGCGATAGGCGGCTGACAAGGATTTATTCGTGGATACGCACGGGTTTGTCGGCGCCATCGGCCGCAGCCCCGGCTACGGCGCGTCCTGGGATCATCGGGAACGCGCCGCCACGGTCAGTCCCCGGCTCAGGCGGAGACCGCTTTGGGCTGGAGCAGACCTTCGCGGATCATCAACTCGGCATTCTGGACGGCATTGAGCGCGGCGCCCTTCCAGAGGTTGTCGCCGCTCACCCAGAAGGAGAGGCCGTTGTCCCAGGCGGTGTCGATGCGCAGACGACCGACGCCGCATTTCACCTTTTCAGCGAAATCGAGGGGCGTGGGGTACTTTTTATTGGCAGGATCGTCGACCAAGTCGGCGCCGGGGAACGCGGCGATGGCGGCGCGGGCCGTGGCCAAATCGACCGGGCGCTCAAACTCGGCGCTGACCGAGACGGAGTGGGCGCGCACGACCGGCACGCGCACGGTGGTGGCAGAGACCTTCAGATTGGGCAGCCCCATGATCTTGCGGGACTCGTCGGCCATCTTGGTTTCCTCGCCGGTGTAACCGTTGGCACCGAACGAATCGATGTGGGGGATGCAGTTAAAAGCGATCTGGTACGGGTAAACCGTGTGAGTGAGCGGCTGGCCGGCGACATGCGCCTGTATCTGGTCGGCGAGTTCGCGCACCGCCTCGGCACCCGTGCCGGAAACCGACTGGTAGGTGGAGACGATGATGCGTTTGACCCCGAAGGCCTGGTGCAGCGGCCACAGGCCCATCAGCATGACGGCGGTCGAGCAGTTCGGGTTGGCGATGATGCCGCCGTGGTTGCGCAGCTTCTCGGGGTTGATCTCGGGGATCACCAAGGGCACGCCGGGCTCCATGCGCAGGGCCGAGCTCTTGTCGATGACGACGCAGCCCGCCTTGACGGCATCGGCGGCGAGGGCGCGGGTGACCGAACCGCCAGCGGCGAAGAACGCGAGGTCAACGCCGGCAAAGGCGCCCAGTTTGGCCTCCTCGATCGTCCATTTCTTGCCGAAACGCTCCACGACTTTGCCCGCCGAGCGAGCCGAGGCGAACAGCCGCAGCGA
>CAMBUJ010000150.1 GCA_945871005.1 Opitutus sp. GAS368
CAGGCAGGCGTCCTCGACCAGGGCGGCATCATAATCGTTAAACGCCATCACGCCCAAAGGCTTGGGCGCCGCCCGCAATTCCCTTATCAGGGCCGCCCGTACCGCCTCCCAGGGCACCACCGTCCCCGCGCTCGCTGAGGCCAGCACCCTGGGCACGGCGCCCACCCGGCTCACGGCGGCGTTAAAACCCTCTTGACGCAAACGGGCCACCACATGGTCGAGACGTGAAAACCATGCAAACTGCCGCCATCCTTGCGCTATTAAGTGTTCACCGGCCAGCCGTCCAATCGCCCGGTGATCGGCCACTACCCGCGGTAGGCGGACTTCCGGCCTCATGTGATAAATATCCACAGTCGGAATCCGCGCCACCGCTGGCTCGCGTAAAAAAATCAGCGGTTCCTCCCACTCGCCCAGCCCCGCGACAATCCCGTCACCGCGCCACCCATACGGCACCTGGGGAATGCGCGCCATATCGACATGCAGTCGCCAGCCTTGCTCGGCGGCGAAGCGGGCAATGCCCCGGTGCGCCGCCGGACTGTAGGTGCCGAGTAGCATCAATACCGAACGCCGGGCGCTCGCCCGCTTGCCTACTTCGGCCTCGCCGCAGGCCTTTTGGCCGTTGGTTTTGAGTGCAGTTTTGCGCATTTATGAACACATTGTTCAAAAGATACGGCTTTACGCAAATTATTCCGTTCGTCAGGTCTTTTCCATGCCCCACCTGACCTCGCGCTTAGCCCGTGCTCGTGTCGTTTTCGCAAGCCTAGGCGCTCTTGCCGGTCTGCTGAGCGGGCCGGACTCGCTCTGCGCACAGTCCGCCACTCACGCCCCTGCGCCGGCGGCACCGGCCGCGGCCGTAGCCGTTGACCAAACCCCCGCCACCGGCTGCCGCTTTGTGCCGGAGCGTAAGGATGACTTTGCTTGGGAGAACGACCAGGTCGCTTTCCGCGCCTATGGCCCGGCCTTGCGCGCCGGCCCGGAGGACAGCGGCATTGACTGCTGGCTGAAACGTGTGCCTTACCCGATCATCGACCAGTGGTATTCTGGGTACCTGCGCGGAGTCAGTTACCATCAGGACCGCGGCGAGGGTTACGACCCGTACCACGTCGGCAGTTCGCGCGGGTGCGGCGGGCTCGCGCTGTGGTCTGACGATCAACTGGTGCTTTCCGATACCTACGTGGCTTGGCGCGTGATCGAACACAGACCGGAGCGCTCGGTGTTCGAACTCGATTATCTTTATCCCGCCGTCGCGGGCGCCACTCCGATCGCCGAAACCAAGCGGATCAGCATCCGTCTCGGCGAGCCGTTTTTTCGCGTTGCGGCACGCTTCTCCCGTGCCGGTCAACCGGTGGCCGATCTGGCCATCGCCATCGGCGTGACAACCCACGACGGCAAGGCCCGCGCCACCCTGCGTCCTGAAAACCGCTGGATCGCCTGCTGGGAAACCCTCGACAAGGAAGGTTTGGGGACGGGGGTGGTGCTGGACCGCGGATTCCCGGTGGTGGAAACGCGCGAAGTTAAAAACACGACCAAAGACGCCAGTCATGCCCTGCTCCTGACTCGGACCAATGCGTCCGGCGTGGTCAGTTACCACACCGGCTTCGCCTGGACCAAGGCCGGCCGGATCCAATCACCCGAGGAGTGGGCCGCCCGCCTCGATGCCCGGGCGGCGAGCAACGACTGAGCGAATCCCCCCCCGCCACCCGTCACCCTCTTCCCCAAAACCCTTCCCCGATTTATCCCATGAAGACCTCCCTCCTCCGCTGGGGCTGTTTAACCCTTGCCTTACTTCTTCCGCTGCGCGCCGCCGAGCCGGCTTTGCCCGAGCGGGCCGAACTGGCCGCGCTGATGCGCCGAGTCACCGATTATCAAATGCAGGCCTTCGGGTCGAAAATCCCGAGCGACTGGAAGACCGGGACCTTTCTCACCGGGGTGCTGGCCGCCCACCATGCCACGGGAGAAGCGCACTTTCACGACCTCGCCCTCGCCTGGGCGGAAAAGGCGAAATGGAAAGTGGCCAGCATGCCGTATTTCGCCGACGACATTTGCGTCGCCCAGACTTATTTGGAACTCAACGCAATCAAAGCGGACCCGCACCGGATCGCCAATATCCAGGCGACGTTGGCCGGCTATTTCACCAAAAAGATGATCGGGTTTCACGATTGCAAAAATATCACCTCCGGTGAGCCGCAGCGGCCGTTCATCGGGCGCAATCTCTGGTGGTGGTGCGACGCCCTCTACATGGCCCCGCCGGTGCTCACCGGCGTGGCGCAAGCCACTGGGGACCCGCGTTATCTTGAGCTGTTGCACCAACTCTACTGGGACGCGGTTGCGAACCTTTATGTGCCGGCGGACAAGCTATTCTTCCGTGACGCCCGGTTTTTCAAGAAACACACCCCGTCGGGAAAAAACGTCTACTGGAGCCGCGGCAACGGATGGGTCTACGCCGGTCTGGTCCGGATCCTCGACACCCTGCCGTCCAGCGACCCGCGCCGGGGCGATTATCTTAAACTGTTCCAGGATCTGACCGAGGGCATCCTCAAGTATCAGGGGGAAGACGGCCTCTGGCGCACCAGCCTGAACGAGCCCACCTGGTATCCGGAAAAAGAATCCAGCGGGACCAGCTTCTTTTGCTACGGGCTACTGGCCGGGGTGAATCGAGGCTGGTTGCCCAAGGAGCAGGCGCTTGCCCCCGCACTCAAGGCCTGGGCCGGCCTGCAAACCTGTCTCAGTCCGGACGGCAAACTCGGCTACGCTCAAGGGGTAGACTTTAAACCCGGCCCGGTCTCCGCCACCCAGTCGATCGATTACACCCAAGGAGCCCTCCTGCTGGCCGCCGCCGAGCTCTACAAATTCTGCCCATCCAAACCCTAACTGGCCGCCCTTTATGTTACCCCTCAAACGCCTCCTCCTGCTCTGCACCACCGGCTGCGCCCTGGTCGGGCCTTTACTCGCTCAGGCCGATACCTATGCCTCCGGTGCCGACGACCGAGCCTACGCGGTAGCGACCCTGCAACGCATCGCCCGCCCGGTGCTCCAAAGCCTGGCGGAGAACCGCTTCAAGGCGGATTTCCCTATACGCGACTGGGAGAAGGATCGGGTTAAGTTTTCCCATCTGGAAGGCTACGCCCGCATGATCTCCGGGGTGGCGCCGTGGCTTGAACTCGGCCCCGATGACACGCCCGAGGGCAAGCAGCGCGCCGAGCTGATCGAGCTCGCGCTGCGCGCCACCCGCAACGCCTTCGATCCGGCTTCGCCCGACTGCCTGTCGTTTACCGCCGGCAACCAAACCTTGGTGGAGACGGCCTACGTCGCGCTCGCCATGCTACGGGCCCCCACCCAACTCTGGGGCAAGCTCAGCGCCGCCGAACAGACCCGCTTGATTAACGGGCTGAAACAGACCCGGCAATACAAGCCCTATGAGAACAATTGGGTCCTGTTCGCCGCCATGCGGGAAGCGTTTATCTGGAAAGTCACCGGCGAGTGCACCCGCAAAACGATCGAGTACGCCCTGAGCAAACACCAGGACTGGTATGCGGGTGACGGGGCTTATGGCGACGGTCCGGCCTACCACTGGGATTACTACAACAGTTACGTCATCCAGCCGCTGCTGCTGGAGATCCTTAAAATTTGTCGGGAGAAGCAGGACCCGTTGGGGGAGTTTTACCCTAAAGCCCTCAAACGTGCCCAGCGCTACGCCGTGGTCTTGGAGCGCCTGATTTCCCCGGAAGGCACCTATCCGGTGCTGGGCCGTTCGAGCGCCTACCGGTTGGCCAACATGCAACTGCTCACCCAGCTCATCCTCAGCGGCGAGGCCCCGCCTCACCTGATGAAGCCCGCCACCCGCTCCGCCCTGACCGCCGTGACCCGTCGCCTGTTCGAAGCCCCAGGCACCTTCGATGTCCAGGGCTGGCTGCAAATCGGCGTGGTGGGCAACCAGAGCAAAATCCACGAATGGTATAACAGCACCGGGGCGCTTTATATCACCTGCGACGGATTCCTTCATCTCGGCCTACCAACTACCCATCCGTTCTGGACCGGAGCCGGCGGCCCCTGGACGCAACGGCGCATCTGGGCCGGCGACCCTGAGGCCCCGGTTGATAGCAAATTGACGGATTAAACGACGACGCCGCGCCGCCCGACGACCCCGCCCAAACTCAAGGAACCCACAAAATCCAGCCGGTCCGCCAGCAACCATGAGCAATTCCAGCCCCGCCACCAACACCGTCTTAACGTCCACCGGCATCGCCGCGCTTGCGCTGTTTTTCGGTGTATCCTCCCCCGCCGCCGAAGCGCGCCCCGCCCGGGTTTTGTTGGACAACTTCTACAACCACGAAACCAAAGACGGGAAACGCTACCATTACACCTGGGACGACAAGGCGTCCTCCGGCTTCTCCAAACTCGGTGCGCTGTTCACCGCCGAAACCAGCACCACCTTCGACCACCTGACGGTCGCTCCCACCGAGGAAAACCTGCGCGCTGCGGCGGTTTACATCATCGTCGATCCCGACACCGAGAATGAGGCCGCCAACCACGCCCCCCACTTCGTCGATGCGGCGGCGGCCGAGGCCGTCGTCCGCTGGGTCAAAGCCGGCGGCACCTTGGTGCTGATGAACAACGCCAAAGAGGAGGCGGACCGCGAACATCTCAACCTCCTGGCCGAGCGCTTTGGCATCACCTTTAACCACGACCTCCGCAACCAGACCCCCGCACGCAATCGGCAGCTGGCCACCGTGGACACCCAGGCCGCCACCCACCCGATTTTCCGCGAGGTGCCGTCGGTCTATCTTAAGGAAATTTGCACGCTGAGGGTGCGCCCGCCGGCGACGGCGATTCTCAGCGCGCCCAAGGAGACGGGCGAAGGTGCGGACGTGATCATGGCGACCAGCCAGCTCGGCAAGGGCCGGGTCTTCGCCGTCGGCGACCCGTGGCTGTATAACGAATACATCAACACCCAGGTCGAAGGCCGCAACGTCGCTAACCAGCGCGCCGCCGCCAACCTGGTGCGCTGGCTGTTGTCGCAGCCCACAGCGGCGCAACCGCGCACCCGCTGAGCGAAAACCGAGCCGTACCGAACATTAAATTCGAGCCCCTTATCCCCTTTAAAATGAGCAAATATCTTCCCCTGATCACGGTCCTCAGCGCCTGTCTCACCTGCTTGGGTGCGGACACAATTAAGTCTGCACCGGAGACGCCACGTAACACGGCCGCCGCCCTCCCCGGCCCGCAGCCCACGCAACGCGCCGCCTCGGCCTTTATGGTTTACCCGGAAGGCACCGCTCCGGAGCTCATCGGCAAGAAGATCGCTGAGGAGCTGGTCGCCCGCCCCAAAATTGGCGGCCATTATGCCGAAGCCTGCACCACCCAAGGCGCGCTGGAATTCTCTGGTTTGACCGGCGACACCGCCTTGCAACAGGCCCTGGTCACGCGCTACGTCCCCAACCTGGATTCCACCGTGGCGCAAAAAGTGAAATCTAAAGCAGGCCACCTCGTCGATAACCACGCCTACGCCATCGTGCCGTTGGAAATGTACATCCAGACGGGCAATGCCGCCTACCTCAAACCCGGCATGGACCTGGTGAACAGCCAGTGGAAAGCGCCCTTGTTGCCCAACGGTCTGACCCAGCAGACGCGCTGGTGGATCGACGACATGTACATGGTGGGCGCCCTGTTGAACTGCGCCTACCGCGCCACCCAAGACCCGATCCATGCTGAACGATCCGGGCTGTTTCTCTCCTCCTACATCGCCAAACTCCAGCAACCCGGCGGCCTGTTCTTCCACGGCCCGACTTTCCCGACTTACTGGGGCCGCGGCAACGGCTGGGTGGCAGTCTCGACGGCGGACGCCCTCCGCATCATCCCAGAGAACTCCCCCTACCGCGCCCCCCTGCTGGCCGGTTACCGTAAAATGATGGCCGCCCTGCTCTCATTCCAGGGGGCCAACGGCCTGTGGCACCAGGTGATCGATAACCCCGACTCCTATGCGGAAACCTCCTGCACCGCCATGTTCACCTACGCCTTCATCGTCGGTGTGAAAAACGGCTGGCTCGACCAGGCCACCTACACTCCGGCAGCCGAAAAGGGCTGGCTCGGCTTGGTGAAACACCTCAACGCCAAGGGCAAACTCTCCGAGATCTGCATCGGCACCGGCCAAAGCCAGGATGTCACCTATTATCTGACTCGTCCCCGGGCGACCGGTGATTTCCACGGTCAGGCACCGCTCCTGTGGTGCGCCAACGCACTGCTCCGCACCCCGTAACCGAGATCCGGTGACGCCGCCGCTCGAATGCCCGTAAAAAACCACGCGTTTAACCCACTGCCTATGCACCTCCGTTCCGCCCATTCTCCCGAAGCCGTCGCGCGCATGAACACCGCCGAACTGCGCCGGGCCTTTTTAATCGAGACGCTCTTCGTCCCCGGCACGATCGACCTCACCTACTGGGAAACCGACCGCACCATCATCGGCTCGGCCGTGCCCACCGGCACGCCGCTCGCACTCGTGGTGTCGCCCCAGGAAATGGCCGCCGAATTCTTCCTTCAGCGCCGTGAGCTCGGGATCATTAACCTCGGCGGCCCCGGCGCGGTCGAAACCGACGCCACCCGCCACCCGCTGGCTCCCCGTGATTCGCTCTACGTCGGGCGCGGCGTGCGCTCGGTGGTTTTCCACAGCGAGGACGCGGCCAATCCGGCGCGGTTTTTCCTGATCAGTTACCCGGCGCACGCGGTTCATCCGGTGACGCTCACCCGCGTCGATGACGCCCGCAAAGTGCCGCTCGGCACGGCGGAAAAGGCCAACGTACGCACGATTTACCAGCAGATCCACGAGGGCGGCGCGCAGAGTTGCCAGCTGGTGATGGGCTTCACCGAAATGGCCAGCGGCAGCGTCTGGAACACCTTCCCGCCCCACACCCACCTGCGCCGCTCCGAGGTCTATGTGTATTTCGACCTGCCGGCGGACCAGACGGTCGTCCAATTGATGGGTGCGGGCGACGAGACCCGGCACCTGATGGTGCGGGCCGGCCAGGCGGTGCTCTCGCCGGCCTGGAGCATCCATTCCGGCTGCGGCTCCAGCGCCTACCGCTTTGTCTGGGCGATGGGCGGGGAAAACCAGCGCTTCGACGACATGGACCCGGTCCCCGTGAGCCAACTGCGTTAACCCGTCCCAACGCCCCTAAATCCCATCGACCCTGTTTTTATGATTCTCGACCACTTTCGTTTGGATGGAAAAACCGCCTTGGTCACCGGCTGCAAACGCGGCATCGGCCTGGCGATGGCGGTAGCGCTGGCCGAGGCCGGCGCCGACATCATTGGGGTGAGCGCCAGCCTCGAAGCCTCCGGCAGCGAAGTGGAGCGCGCGGTACGGGCCTGCGGGCGGACGTTTTCCGCCTACACCTGCGACCTGGGCAACCGCGAGGCGTTGTCCGCTTTCATTGCTGCGGTGCGCCGCGATCACCCGCGCATCGACATTTTGGTGAACAACGCCGGCTCAATCCGCCGTGCGCCCGCCGCCGAACACCCCGACGCCTTCTGGGACGAGATCATGGAAATCAACCTGCGCGCGCCCTTCGTGCTCAGCCGGGAGCTCGGCCGCGACATGCTGGCGCGCGGCTCGGGCAAAATCATTTTCACCGCCTCGCTGCTGAGTTTCCAGGGCGGGATGAACGTGCCGGGATACGCGGCCAGCAAGGGCGCCATCGCCCGGCTCACCCAGGCGCTGGCCAACGAGTGGACGGGCCGCGGGGTCAACGTGAACGCGATCGCGCCTGGGTATATTTCGACCGACAACACCGAGGCGTTGCGAGCCGACCCGGTGCGCCAACGGCAGATCTTGGACCGCATTCCCGCCGGGCGCTGGGGCGAGGCGAGCGATCTGGCCGGACCGGTGGTGTTTTTGGCCAGCGCCGCCTCGAACTACCTGAGCGGCCACGTGCTGGTGGTGGATGGCGGCTGGCTCGGCCGCTGAGTCCGGGAGTGGGGGCCCAAACGGGGCCAAAGGCCGACCGGGTTGCGGCTGGTGAT
>CAMBUJ010000151.1 GCA_945871005.1 Opitutus sp. GAS368
CGTAAGCGTCTGGCCGGAGACCCACTACCGCTGGAGGGCTAGGTGAGGTAAAGTGGCTGGATGAAAATGATCACAGCGGATTTGGTGGTGGACGAAACTAAGCGGGATTCAAAGGGACGGCGGATTACGCCGAAAGCGCGGCGAGAGGAATTGCTCGCAGCCTATGAGCAAAGCGGGCTGACCCAGGCGGCGTTTGCCCGGCGCGAGGGAGTCAAATATCAGACGTTTGCCACGTGGGTGTCGGAGGGCAGGCGACACGCCACCGCAGTCGGCCTGAGTAAATCGGTTGTACCGGTGAGATTTGCCGAGGTGAATCTGCCGCCTCCGAAGCCGAGCGAGTTGAGCGCGAATGCCGGCGCACTGAGTGTGACGCTGCCCGACGGACTGGTCGTGCGCGGGGCCGAGGCGGCGGCGGTGGCAGCGCTGGTCAAAGCCTTGCGGGCCTAACCACCATGCTCGGTTTTCCCTCGGCACTAAAAGTCTTCCTGGCGATCGAGCCGGTGGACATGCGTAAACAATTTAACGGCCTGTGGTCTTTGGCCGAAGGCCAGATGAAGGAGGATCCGCGCCAGGGTGCGCTGTTTGTTTTTACCAACAAAACCCGTGACCGGCTAAAAATGCTCTACTGGGACGGGAGCGGCGTGTGGGTTTTGGCCAAGCGCCTGGAGCAGGGCCGCTTTAGTTGGCCCTTGGGTGGCAACGGGGTAAAACTTTCGCTCACTCCGGAAGCGCTAACCATGCTCTTGGCGGGCATCGACTTAAAAAATGGCTGCAAAAAAGCGTGGTATGAGCGGGGGCCTTAATAGTTGGTATGTTGTTTGCTATAAACGGCTTGAGTGCAACCACTAGAACAAGCCAACGAACGAATCAGGCTCCTCGAGGAGGAGAACGCGAACCTGCGCGCACAGATCGGTTGGCTCAAACAGAAGCTCTTCGGCGGCGGGCAAAGCGAGCGCCTGGACCGGGCGCAGTTGCAGCTCGCACTCGGTGAACTGGAAAAGTTGGCCGATGCGGTGGTGGAGACGACCAAGCTGATCAGTTACGAGCGGGCCAAGGTTACCGAAAAGCGCCCGGTGGCCGCAGAGGTGTTTGCCAAGCTGCCGGTCAAAGAGACCGTGGTGATCGAGCCCGAGGCGGTAAAAGCGCAGCCGGAAGCCTTTGAGCGCATCGGTGAAGAGCGGACTTTTGAAGTCGATGTGGTGCCGCCAAAACTCTTTAAGCGCGAAATCATCCGCCCGAAGTACCGGGTGAAGGCCGACCGGATGCTGCCGCCGGTGGTGGCTCCGGCGCCGGCGCGGGTGGTGCAGGGTGGGTACGCCTCGGCGGGGCTTTTGGCCTGGGTGGCGCTCTCCAAATACGTTGATCACCTGCCGCTGTATAGACTCGAGCAGATGTCGGCGCGCTGGGGGGCGCAGATTAGCCGCCAGACGATGGCTGACTGGATCCGGATGACGGCCGAGTGCCTCGAACCGCTTTATAAATACATGCACCGGGGGCTGCTCGCCGGCGGCTATATACAAGCCGACGAAACCCCGATCAAATGTAACGACCCCGATGAAAAACGCGGGGGCACGAGTCAAGGTTACCTCTGGGTGATAAGTCGGCCGGGTGGCGACGTGGTCTTCGACTGGCGGCTGTCGCGTTGCCACGGCGAAGTGACGACGCTGCTCACCGAGAACTACAAGGGGGTTTTGCAGTCCGACGGCTACGAGGCGTATGCGAGCTATGCCCGCAGGCACGAGGGCGTGGTGTGGGTGGGCTGCTGGGCGCACGCACGGCGGAAGTTTTTTGAGGCGCAGAAAGATAATCCAAAAATCGCGCGGGTCGCCCTCAAGCTGATCGGCCGGCTCTATGCCTGGGAGCGGACGTGGGACCAGGCCGGGGTTACTCAAGCGCAGGCCCGTGCAGACCTGAGGGCGCAACACTTTGCCCGGCCGCTGCGTTGGCTGCACGCGCTCGCCTCGCACTTGATCGGCAAAAAAATAGTTTTGCCCAGCTCGCTCGTGGGCAAGGCCTGCATCTATCTGCTCAATCAGTGGGAGCCGTTGACCGCGCATGTGCGCCATGGGGAAACCCGCATCGACAACAATCTGGCCGAAAACTCCATCCGGCCCACGGCGATTGGCAAAAAGAACTGGCTTTTTATCGGCCACCCCGACGCCGGCCAACGTTCGGCGATCATCTACACGTTGGTCGTCTCCTGCCAGCGCCACGGCAAGGATCCGTCGGTTTACTTGCGCGACGTGCTCACGCGCCTGCCGCGCATGACCAACCGCGACGACCTCGGAGCGTTGACCCCGGCGCGCTGGCAACCGCCCGAGGTGGTCGAGCTCGGCGCTGCGAGCTGCTGATCGCAGGGGCGCTGCGCGGGAGCGCTCTTCATATTGGTTACCATACGTGACCATCGGCTATGTCAGAATGGTTACCATTATGACATAGATCTGGCCCTGCGCTATGCCTCATCCGAGGTCGGAGACCGGACGCTTACGTTGATCCGGGCGCTGGGTGCGGGTGTCGAGCAGGCCGAGGTCGTGGGCGGTGATGCGCTGCCGGACTCCGCGAACCTGCACCGTGGCGACGTGGCTGTCGTTGCCATTGAAGGTAAGGGTGACTTCGCCCCAGCGCGTGCCCTCCGGCACGGCCAACGCAGAGCAGGGCATAACGCCAATAAGGGTTTCAGCCATTTCCGCGATGGCGTCAGCGGCGTCCGGTGTGGCCATGATTCCGGTGGGGCGGAAGAAAAGTAGGTTTTCGAGAACGCGGTAGGGCCAGCCTTGGTGGTGCAGGCGAGCCACGACCGAAGGCGTGAGGTTACTTGCCGTCGGAAAAAGGAGAATCGGTTTTGAGGTGAGGTGGAGGGTTAGTTTGTCTAGCGCCGCCTCGGGGTCACGGGTGCGAACGAGCAGCACCTGGGTGGTGCGTCCGTCCTCTCCGCTGAGGGTGGCGAGGGGAAGTACTTTGGTTGTCACCGTGTCAGCGGTGGAAGTGAGAGGTTGCAGGCCAAGCGCGGTAGCGAGGGCGGCGGCGAGTTTGGAGTCTTTGAAGCCGTAGAGGACGATTTCGTCGGCGGTGAAAGCGCGCCGTTCACAGTGGCCTTCATCGCAAATGCCGACGATGGTCGCGCCGTCGTGTTCGACTATGCGGTAACGGCAACCACACCCGCGAAACGTTCGCTCACAGGGGAATGTGGTAGCCCGTTCAGCGCGCGGGGTGAGGTAGGGCCGGAGTAAGGCTAGCTCCGCTGCACCGAGGCCTTTTTGCCAATGGGGAAGCGTCAGGGCGTCCGTGCCTACGATTTCAAGCGATCTCCAGATGGGCGACATCTTGAACCTCCTTGGGCGGGAGCTCTGTTTTGGCGAATTCGCGGAGGGTCAGCCATTCGCTCACCACGCGGCTGTCTTCATCGTGTTCGTAGCTAGTCTGGTTGTGGGGTTTTATGGTCACCCGACGGGGCTTGGGGTCGTTTTTGAATTGAAACAGCAGGACCGCGCGCAGCAGTCGGAGCTCGGTGTTGAGTTCGATGTGGTCTTCATCGAGCGCGGCGAACACGTCAGGGGCTTTGGAGCTGTTTTTGCGGACAACGGCCAAGCCGGCTTCGTAGTGAAGTTCGATCAACTTAACCGAGTGGATTCCTGGAACGTCGGTGCAGACCAGGGCGGCGCGGCCGAGGTTGCGGAGCGGATCGAGGGTGAAACGGGTGCAGTCCTCAAAGTGAGTTTCGCGGCCATAGAGAACGAAACCAAACAGGGCGCTGTACATGCGGGTGGCGCGGACGCCCTCGGCATGGATGTGGAGTTGTTCGGCTTCGGGATCGAGGACGACCACGTCGAAGGCCTCGGCGTAAAACCCAACCGTGTCGACGCGACCGTCGGCGTCGAGAGTGGCGATGCGCTTAAAACCGTCGCCCCGACGAATCATAAACCAGTGCTCTTTTCCGCGTTTTTGGGCGAAGACCTGGCAACCGGCGGGCCGGTGGTGTTTTAAAAAGAACACTTCGATGGACTGGCGAAGCTGGTTGAGCACCGAGTCGTTGGCTGGGCGCATGGGACTGGTCTTGCGAAAGGTCCGGGCGGCGTGGGTGGCAAAAGAGCGGGTGCGAAGGTGCACGCGCTCAATGTAGAGTTGGCGGGCTTTTTCAGGTGACCGCAGCCAGAGGGTTAGTGCAAGATCGGCAAGGGAGGCGTCGGGTGGGATCGCTATGCCGGATTGGGTGAGTGTGTTCCACAGTTCCTCGGTTGGCTCAGGTTCGGCCAGCACCGAGATGATGAATAACGCCTCCACCAACGCGGTTGGGGTGGTCGGGTCGTTGTTGAGCAATTCGGCAAGCAGCGGGTGGCAGGCGGCGAAGCGGTTTTCATGCGAGCCGAGGGCATCGAGGTCGAGCCCGGCGGTGGCCATAAACGCTGGGAAGCGTTCCAGCAGTTCGCGGAACAGTTCGGGCGCGAGGGAGCGCAGGAGATCGGGGCGAGTAAACCGGATGGGACGAGGTTCGGACATTGGCGGAAGTGCTGATGTGGTGAGTAGCGAGTAGTGAGTCGGTCTTGGGTCGGTGACGGAGGAGCCGGGGGGGGGCGGAGAGCGCGACACCCCGCGAAGGGGGTAAAACCCGCAAACCCGCGTTGCCGTTAGCCCATACAAGCCCCGAGCGGGTGTGGGGTGTGAACCCTTCTTGTTTTGGATCAATTGATTAGCCATTTACGCCGGGATTATGAATGGGCGCTAAGGGCGGACATTTAATTTCCGTTTAACTTGGGGTTTTCGGGAACCGATGGCGCGCGTTGGATACTGTCCGAGGGCAAAAAAAGGCCCGGCCGGGTTGGGGCGGGCTCGGGCGGCGCCGGAAATCGACGCGATGCGACGGAATGCGACTTACTGGCGGGCGCGAATGCGGGTCTTTTCGTTGACGAAGTCGCGGACCCGGTCCGGGCAGAAGCGGACGAGGCGGCCGATGTAGGTGCAGGGCAGGCCGCCACGGATGAGGTTGTTCACGTGGCGCGGCGAGCAGTTGAGAAAGCGGGCGACCTCGGGAATGGTCCAGAGGGCGGCGGCGGGCGCGACAGCGGCGACCGGAGAGCCGGAGGCGGCAGGGGCAGTGGGGGAGGCGGGAGCGAGTGGAGAGTCCATGCCTGCGGCGGGCGTCAACCCGCCGCAAGCACGCGCACGGGTGGTCAAGCGGCGGCAGCGAGCGGAACCACGTTGGACGGTACGGCGGGGGTGGAGGTCGGAACGGTGCCGAACCAAGCGGTGGCCTCCTCGGATGAAACCAGTTCGCGGTAATGCTGGAAAATCACGTCGGCGGAGTTACCCGCCTCCAAGGCGACGCGGGCGGTGTCATGGATGGCGGCGATGCGGTAGGAAATATAACTGTGGCGGAAGCCGTTGTCGCACAGGGCGAGGGGCGGCTGGGTGTTTTGGGCCAGCACGCGGGCGAGGGCGGCGTGGGGAGCGACGTAAAGGTTTATCGGTCCAGATTTTTGGCGGTGGGGCAAAAGCCATGCCTTCATGGCATCGCACATGGGGGCTAGACGGCGGGCCTTGGTGCGGACCTTGAGGGAGGCGACTTCTATAAAAGAGCGCTCAAAGTTGAGGTGTTGCCATTCGAGTTTGGCCAGTTCGGAAACACGGGCACCGGTGAAGGCCGCGCAGACAACCCAGGGGAGGAGGTCGGGCTTGGCGTCGGCGACGGTGTGGAGCATCAAACTCAGCTCGGCGGGTGTATAGATGCCGATCTTGGTGGGCGGCACCTTATAGGTGATCATACCGTCAAAAGCGGTGGGGCGGTTGGTCGGGAGGTAGCCGTGGAGTTTACACCAGTTGCCAAAGGTAATAAAAATTTTGCGAATGTTGTTTTTAGTGATCGGATTGGGTTTTAGCGCCCCCATCCATTTATCGAGTTCGACGGCGCGCAGATCGGGCGCAGATTTGGCCGGAAAGGCTTCGACAAGGCGGCCGAGCTGGCGCTTGATGTCGGCAACGTAATCCGAATGAGTACCCATTGCTATTCTCGACTCGGCAAAGGGTTCGATCAACGCGGAGAGGAGCGTCTGAGCGTGGCGGGTGGGGTGAGCGTCGGCAAAGAAGCGCACGGCGTCGATCAGGCTGCGTCCGGCGAGGGTGGTGTGGACTTCGGCAAACAGTTCGGCGGCGACGTGGAGGGGCACGCCGGTAGGAGCGAGCTTTTGGCGGGCGATTGTATAGCTCTCCATATCGGAGAACGACAGGCGCTCGGTTTGACCGGTGGTTACGGCGAGTTGCCCAAGAATGACCTTGGCCTCGCGTTTGGCATCGGACAGGTCGGCAAAAGTGCGGCGCTGACGGATGCCGGCTTGATAATAGCTGAGTTGATAAACGGCGTGGCCGCGGTTTTGAACGGTGTAGATTTTAATTTCCTGCTGGCCGTTACTGACTGTGATAGCGTTGGACATGGTGGTGGGGGCGTGTTGTCAACCCTTTGTCATGCAACCCAGCGGAGATTCGTAAGTTATTGGTCTGGCAAGGAGTGTTCCTAGCCTTAAACGTTAGCCAAAGAAATCCCGGCCATGCTCTCATTTCTGCCACGTGCGAATCCCAAATCCAATCGGATCGAAGCGATGTGGTATCAGTCGTGGCAATCTGGTTATCATGATATCCTCAAGCGAGGCTTCCCGCAGCCCCCCGATGATCGCACCATTCTAGCAGAGCTTCGCTCGCCCCATGTGGACGACTTTCTCCACCATGGGTCTGGCGAGGTCCCCTTTATCGTTAACGCCCACGCACACGACATCTTGAAGAGCAGCAGTTTGACTGGATTCGAGTTTGGGTCTGTTGTGGTCGCTAAAATCGCAACCAAAGGGGCCAGAAAGAAGGAGTCCCGCGTTGGTGAACCAGAGGACGCCATTTTGAAGTCCCGCGGTGTGGCGCTTGATTCAGCACCATTTCTGTTCTCCGTTCGCGTCACAGGCGCGGTCGAAGTCGAGCCAGATTTTGAGTGCGGAAGAACTCCATCAGGCTGGATGTCTCCGTTCAGCATTTCAGCATTGGGCGAGCTCCCTGATTTATGGAGACCTCGATTCAATGGAGAGCCATTTTCGGCTTGGACGTTTTGCTCTGATAGATTCCGCTCAGTGTGCGAAAGGAACCGACTTTCAAACATACGTTTCGAGCCGTTTGATTCATTCATCGATGACTTTCGTGAGGACCTAAAGAAGAGATGAAAACGGAGGCTAACCAGGCGCTACAGCGAACGAACATGCTTGTCACGGATTGTGCTCCGAGCAGCACACTCCGCGCCAAGCACGTTCGTCGCTGAGCTTAAACGTTCGGCAAAATTCGGAATCAGACTTAGGCGCGGGCGCAACTTGGGCGCGGTATCAGAACTACACAGTGGCAAAGCTTGGGTGTGGAATTGAAATTACGCATTGGCGCAGCGTGGGCGTAAAATCGGGAATACGCGTGGGCGCGGCTCGGTTGAAGTTGGCTGATGAGTTTGATTTTGAGCGACGAACCCAGTTTTTAGCGATCGACGAAGGTGCCGCGGAGCGGCAAATTTCAAAAAACGATAGATGCAAGACTGCTAAAAAATTTTTCGAACACGCGTATGGAAGTAAAAGTAAATTTTGAAGATTATGTTGTCGTGGCGAAAGTCGGGGGGCTCGATCTTATGCCGCCGAACCAGGCGCTACAGCGAATGAGCATGCTTGTCACGGATTGTGCTCCGAGCAGCACACTCCGCGCCAAGCACGCTCATCGCTGAGCTTAAACGTTCGGCAAAATTCGGAATCAGACTTAGGCGCGGGCGCAACTTGGGCGCGGTATCAGAACTACACAGTGGCAAAGCTTGGGTGTGGAATTGAAATTACGCATTAGCGCTGCTTGGGCGTAAAATCGGGAGTATACGTGGGCGCGGCTCGATTGAATCAGTTGGTTTAGCGTTATTTATAGCTACGAACCCAGTTTTTAG
>CAMBUJ010000152.1 GCA_945871005.1 Opitutus sp. GAS368
CAAAACCAGCGCAATCAAGCCGTGCTGGCCCGCCTGCGCCAGACCCTCAATCGCCTGCACCCGGAGAGCGCCAACGAGGGCGCCAGCGGGGACCTGTTGGGCATGGCCGAGGCGATCGAGCGGCTGGTGGCCGAACGCCAGAGCATCGAGCGCGACCTGCACCAAGCCAAGGATGCCGCCGACGCCGCCAGCCGAGCCAAGAGCGAGTTTTTGGCCAACATGAGCCACGAGATCCGCACGCCACTCAACGGCATCATCGGCACGGTTAATCTGCTCAAAGGCTCCGCCCTCGACCCGCAACAGCTCCACTACGCCACCCTGGCCAGTGAGAGCGGCGAAAACCTCCTGGCCCTGATCAACGACATCCTCGATTTCTCCAAAATCGAGGCGGGTAAACTGGCGATCGAAACCGTGGACTTCGACCTGGCGCGCATGCTTAGCGATTTGGGCGGCGGGTTTAGCCTGCGCGCCGAGCAAAAAAAGCTCACCTTCACCAGCACGCTCGCCGCCGAAATCCCGATCCTGCTGCAAGGCGATCCGGGGCGACTCCGGCAGATCCTGCTCAACCTGGCGGGCAACGCCTTGAAATTCACCGGCACAGGCGAGGTCGCGATGCGCATCGACCTAGTGGATCGGCTGACTGACTCCGTGCAACTGCGCTTCAGCGTGCGCGACACCGGAATCGGAATCCCCGCCGAAAAACTGGGAGGGCTGTTCCAAAAATTCACCCAGGCGGACGCCTCGACCACGCGCAAATTCGGCGGCACCGGGCTGGGCCTGGCCATTTGCAAACAGCTGGTCGAACTGATGGGCGGGCAGATCGGGGTGAGCAGCCGCGACGGGGAGGGCTCGGAATTCTGGTTTACCCTGCGCTTAGCCTGCCAAGCGGCGCCCGCGCCCGCCCCGGCCACACCGGTGCCAACCGCCAAACTCGCGCTCTTGCCCGGCCAGAAATCGGCGCGGGTACTGGTGGCCGAGGACAATTTTATCAACCAGGAGATTATCCGGGCCCTGCTTGGGCTGCTGGGGTTGGCACCCGACCTGGTCGGCGACGGGCTGGAGGCGGTGCAGGCGACGGCGACCGGTAACTACGACTTGATTTTCATGGATATGCAGATGCCCGAGCTCGACGGCTACGAAGCCACCCAGCGCATCCGCATCCGCGCCAGCGGGGAAGGACTGGCGCGAGTACCGATCATCGCTATGACCGCCAACGCGATGCTGGGCGACCGCGAAAAGTGCCTGGAGGCGGGCATGGACGACTACATCAGCAAGCCGATCGATACGGTGGCGCTGGTGGGGATACTTCAACGCTGGCTACCGGTGCGAGATTGAGGGAGGGGGCAGGGAAGGAGCAGATGGCTTCGGGGCGGAGCGCGGATCGGGCCGCTTCCGGAATGTAGCGGGAGCGCGGAGCGCTTTCGATGCCGAATCGAAACGACTCCGTCGTCCCGCTACGTGTTCCGGACTCCGAACGTAACGAGATCGCGGAGCGATTTTGATCCGAGATCGGAAAGTCTAAAAGTCTCCTGACGTTGGAATAATAAAAAACGGAAACGGCCGCCCCAAGCCGAGCTGGAGCTCGGCGCTCCTCAACGCAGCCTTGCGCCTCGGGCTCCACCGTTTGCGCGAAACGGGTTTGCCCACGACCGCGGCCTCTGCGTCATTGAGGCCTACCTCCGCCCCTTTTTTCCTCCATGCATTGCCTGCGCCTCAACCCCTTTTTTGTCCTCTGCCTGGGCTTTGCCGCTCTAGTCGGGACCCTGCGCGCCGAGGAGGATCTCGACCACACCAAACCCGCGACCGAACCCATCGCCCTGGCGCGGGGCGCCTTCGAGGTCGCCTGGTATCAGCCGACCACCCGGGTGGTGCGCGGGCTGTTTGTGCTCGGCTCGGGTGACGGCGGCTGGAGCTATTGGGAGACCCGCATGGCCCGTCACCTCGCCAAACGCGGCTGGGCGGTGGCCGGGGTGGATTTTGCCCGCTATGCCGACACCGATTTTTCCCAGGAAATTCTCGCCGGAGACTTCGCTCGGCTCGTGGCCGAATTAGCCCGCCGCAACACCCCCACAGCCGCCACCGCGCCTACCGCCGACGCAACTAAGGCAGTCGCCCCGGCCCAGCCGGCCAAGCCCTTGCCGGTGATTTACGGCGGCTGGTCGATGGGCGCCGAGCACTCCCTTCCGGCTGCCGCGGTCATCGCGGTGCGCCCAGCGGGCCTGCGCGGTTTGCTCCTGGTGGCCCCCGGCCCGCGCGGCCGCTACGGGCTACACACCCCGGATAAACTCGGCATCGCCCCCACCGGCCCGGGCACCTTTGGCTTGGCCGACTTCGCCTCGCAACTCGGTGGCCTGCGCCTCGCCCAACTCCATGCAGGCCTCGACCCACTCGACTCGATCGACTGGTTCGAGGGACTGCCCCTCGACCTGCGTTTATGGAACTACCCCCGCGCCTTCCACGATTTCAGCAACGCCAGCGACGGGTTTCTGGCCCTAACCGACAAGGCGATCCTTTGGCTGCTGGCCGCCCCGACTCCTAAAGATAAAAACCATGAACGCCGTTAAACCCGTATCGCCCCGCCCCACCTTTTTTTGGGCCGGTTTGGTCGCCGTGTTCATCGGCCTGTCTGGATTAGTGCAGCTGACCACCGCCCTGGTGCCCCCCAGCCAATGGGTGGAGGATCAGCTGGAAAACTGGACGCCCTTCCACATCGCCCTGGAGTCGCAGGCCCTGTTGGTGCTCGCCGGGTGCGCCCAACTCGCGCTCGGACGCGGCTTGTGGCGGCGCAAACGCGCAGCCTGGTGGGCCACCCTCATCGTGGTCATGGTCGCCCCGCTCTTGCACGTCGGCAAAGACTTCGACTGGCCGATGGCCATCGGCAGTTTGTTGCCCCTCGGAGTACTCCTCTGGCAACGCCGCCAGTTCGTGGCCCAGTCCGACCGCGGTTCGCTGCGCTGGGTGTGGATCATCGGCCTGCCGGCGCTGGTCGCGGTGGTCACGTTCGGGTTTTTAGCGGTTCGCCACTTCGGCGTATCGGCCGAGGGTAACCACACCCTGGCGGGCACGCTCCAGTCGGTGCTCGAACTTATTTTCCTGCAATCCACCGACACCCTGCGCGCCACCACCCAGCAGGCGCAGGCCGCGTTTTTCGCGGTGAGTTTCGCTGGCGCCGCCCTCGGCCTGATGGTCCTCGGCCTAATTCTGCGCCCGGTCTTCTTAGAACACCCGCCCACTCCGATCGAACTGCAACGGGCGCGCCGGATCGTCGACGAGTACGGCGACAACCCCTTCGACGAGTTCGCCCTAGCCAGCGACAAGCGCTACTTCTTTGCCTCGACCAACCGCTCGGTGGTGGCCTTCGCGCTCTGGCGCAACTACGCGCTGACCCTGAGCGACCCGATCGGCCCGGCCGACGAACGCGCCCGGGTGGTGACCGAGTTTCTGGCCTACTGTGAGCAGCAGGACTGGGAGCCGGTGCTTTACCAGGTCGGCCCGGACCACCTCGAACTCTACGCCCAGTTCGGATTCAAATACCGCAAGATCGGCGAACAGACCCGGATCCCGTTGGCCAATTACCCGATGGCCGGACCCAAGTTCCAAAAACTCCGCGCCTCCAGTTACCGGGCCGGGCGCGAGGGGCACACCTTCTTTTGGTATCCGGGCATCGGGCCGGTGGACGAAAAAATCGAGGCCGGGTTACGCCATGTTTCCGACGCCTGGTTAAAAGCCAAGGACGGCCGGGAAATGGCCTTTGATATGAGCAGCTTCGATATCCAGGAGATCCGGCTGCGCGGGGCGGCGGTGGCCCTGGATGCGAACGGCAACGTGGCGGCCTTCGCCACCTGGTTGCCCTACCGGCAAGGCCGCGGGCGCTGCCTGGATTTGATGCGCTACGATTCCCCGGTGCACGGCATCATGGATTTCGTAATTGTGGAATCGATCCGGGCGTTTCGCGACAAGGGGCTCGACGAAATCAGTTTGGCCAACGCGCCCCTGGCCAACACGGCCGAGCCGGAAAACACCCACGACCGGGCGATGCGCTACATTTACCAGAACTTCAATCGGCTCTACGGCTACCGCACGCTCTTTGAGTTTAAGAAGAAGTATTTCCCGGTATGGCGCGGTTCGTATTTGGCCTACCGCAACACCGCCAAATTGCCCTGGATCGGCTACGCGATGGTCAACATTCACATCCCCGGCGGAGTGTGGAAATTACTCCGCTCGTAGGCGCGCTCGCGAGCTCACGCGCGCGATTTGAAATCTGAAATCTGAAAATTTGAGAGCGGCGTTCAGCACACGGAAATCGTAGATCGAGGATTTTCAGATTTCAGATTTCAGATTTCAGATTTCAGATTTCAGATTTCAGACCGAAAACCGATCAGCTCAAATTTGAGATCGGAAATCTGAAATCCGCCCCCGCAACCACCCCCGGCTTTGACAGCCGCTCCCATTCGCGGGATTGACCCCTATGTCCGTCACCCTTCAGCAAGCCCGAATCACCCTGCGCCTGGCTTTGCCCATGGTGGTCGGGCAGGTCAGCCAGATGCTGCTCGGGGTGATCGATAGCATGATGATCGGCCACTTGGGCGCCGTGCCGCTGGCCGCCTCGGCGTTTGCGGGCGGTATTTTTATGCTCTTTTTTATGGTCGGCATCGGCCTGCTGCTGCCGGTGGCCGTGCTCGTTTCGCGGGAACAAGGCGCGGGCCAGAACCGCGAAGTCGCCCGCTGGCTACAACACGGCACGGTTTTGGCGATCGTGGCGGGAGTGGCCGAAATTGGCCTGATGCTCGCGCTCTGGGGCGGTTCCGACCTGCTCGGCCAACCCCCCGAAGTCCTCGCAGAAGCCGGCCCATTTTACGGGTTAATCGCCCTATCGTTACTGCCGGCGATGCTGTTTCAGGTTTTTAGGCAATTCGCCGAAGCCCTCGGCCGTCCGTGGATCCCGATGGCTCTGATGCTCGGAGGGGTGGCGCTGAACGTCGGGCTGAACTGGGTGTTAATCTACGGGAATTTGGGAGCGCCGGCGCTGGGTTTGGCGGGGGCGGGCTGGGCGACCTTGGTGGCGCGAGTGGCGGTGTTGGTAACGATCCTTGTCTGGCTACGGGGCACGGGGGGCTTCGCCGCCGTCTGGCCGCAGCGCTGGCTCGGCGGACTGAAGGCGGCCCGGTTCCGGGAAATGCTGCACTTGGGCGGGCCGGCGGCGGCGATGTTTTTTATGGAAGTGGGAGCGTTTATGGCCGCCACCCTGATCATCGGCTGGCTGGGGGCGGAAGCGTTGGCGGAGCACCAAATCGCGCTCAGTTGCGCGGGGTTCATGTTTATGTTCCCGCTGGGGCTTTCGATGGCCGTGGGCATGCGTTTGGCCAAGGCGCAAGGGGAGGGCCGCCCGGATTTACTGCGGCCGATTGCCGGCGGGGCGCTGGCGATGGGCTGGGCAGTGATGAGTGTTTCCGCGGTGGTCTTTGCGCTATTCGGGGAAGAGCTGGCGCGTGGGTTTGTTGCGGATACGGCGGTGGTGATTTTGGCGACGCGGCTGCTGGTGGTGGCGGCGATTTTCCAGCTGTTTGACGCCGCCCAGGTGATCGGGGCGGGGGCGCTGCGCGGGCTGGCGGACGTGCGCGTGCCGACGGCGGTCACGTTTGTGGCCTACTGGGTTTTGGCGATTCCCTGCGCCTACGGACTGGGCCTGCACACGCCCTTGGGCGCAGTCGGAGTCTGGGTGGGCTTGGCGACCGGCCTGGGTGTGGCGGCGGTGCTGCTGGGCGTGCGCTTCTGGCGCCTGACGCGCAGAAGCACAGCCTTAACTGCCGGCCTCTAAACCAGAAGCAGACTGGAAGTCTGCGCTACTCCAACGCGGCGAGACGCTGGCGGACCTCGACGAGGGTGAGGCCGGCGATCAGCAGCAGTTTTTGGCGGGACTTGTCACCCAAGGCGACCGTCACCGCGCGCCGGGGCAGCCCGAGGCTGACGGCGATGAATTCGCACAACTCCTCGTTGGCCCGGCCTTCCAGCGCCGGGGCGTGGACTTTTACCTTGAGCGCGTCTCCCAGCCAGCCGACCACTGCGCTGCGCGGCGCATTGGGGATGGCCTTGATCGGGAGTTTGCAACTGGGCGCGGGGGTCATCGCAGGAGCGGGGAGGGGAGGGGAGAATATCCGTTTTCGATTAAAAACCACCGTGCCCACCTTGAGCTCACGCTCAAGGCCACGGAAAACGCTCAACCCTCGTCCGATTGGCTCGCGTGGCTCCGGGCGTGAGCCCCGGGGTGTTTCCTGCCCGCCACTCAGGCCAGCGCCTCGGCCAAGGCAGCGATGATCTCCTCGGCCGGTTCGCAGCCGATCGACAGGCGCATCAGCTCGGGATGCAGTCCGGAGGCGGCCAGCGTGGCCCGGCCGCTTTCGCTGGTCACCAGATCGTAGTGGGCCAGGTACATAAAAGGGCAGATCAAGGTGTGCTTCATGCCGAAGCTGGGGCCTTTGGCCAGCCGCAGGCGGTCGTAAAAGGCGGCCGCCGGCATGTCCACCACCAGCGAAATCATGCTGCCGATCGCCTCGGGGCTGCGGGCGAGCGCCAGGTAGTTGTCCCGCGAGGCCGGGTGAAGCGACCAGTACAGCTCCTTCACCTTCGGGTGGGTGCGCAAGAACTCGACGACCGCCGGGGTGGTGCGGTTGATCTGGGCGATGACCGCGGGAGTGTCGCCGATCTGCGCGGCAAGGCGGGCGATGTCGCGCGAATACACCGGCTCGAGCGCGTGCGGCAGGCGCGCGCGCAACTCCGCGGCGTGGACACCGTGCGGGTTAACCACCACCGCGCCGAGCATCACGTCGCCTTCGCTGGCGGTGTATTTGGTGAGCGAATTCACCACCACGTCGGCGTGGGGCAGCACATCGAGGTTGAGCGGCGAGGCGATCGTCGGATCGATCACCAGCATCACCCCGTGGCGGCGGCAGAGCGCGGCAATCGCGGGCAAATCGGGCGTCTGGATGAGCGGGTTGGTCGGCACCTCGGTAATGAGAGCGGCGATTCGATCGCCCTGGGCGGCCAGCAGGGCTTCGAGGGCGGGCAAGTCGAAGACGTTGCTCTGGTAGAGGTGATCAACGGCGGGCGTGTCGGTGAACTTCTGGAGGATGGCGATGGTGTCGATGTAGAGCCAACCCAGCTGCAGCCAGCGGGTGCGGCCGAGCGGGCGTTGCAGGTCTGAGACGACGCGGAAGGTCGCGGCGATGGCGTTCATGCCACTGGTGGCCAGGAACACATCAGTGGTGGTGGCGTGTTGATAAAACCGCGCGACGTGGCCCTTGACGTTGGCGGGCGCGTAACCCTCGAAACCCTTTTCCTCCTGGGCCTGCGCGTCGGTGAGCTCACCCACCCGAAGCAGGTAGTCCTCGGCCTCGCGCGAGGACAGGAACATGCCGGTGTGTTGCAAAAAAGTTTTGGCGCGACCCGCCAGGCCGGCGGTTTCGGGAAACACCACGCCGGTGAGCGCGGCCTCGGGCGGGAGCAGCGAGGCCGGTTCGCCCAAGTGGACGCGGAGCTGTTCAGCGGCGCGGATCGACGAGGTCAACCACACGCTATGCTCGGACAGGCCGAGGGAGCGCAGTAGGTGGGCGCCGGCTAGTTTGGAGAAAGGGTGGACGACAAAACGCGGGTAACCCGAGGTGAGGTGGCGGGTGATCGCCGGGTCCTTTTCCTCGTAACCGATCACGTCGCGCATGGTTGGCAAGCTGGCGGAAACGCCGTGCAAGCTGGCAGGAATGCGTTGGCCGAGTGGAAGGTGAGTGAACACGGACATTTGAGAGACCACTCGGACAAAACCCGCCCCCGGTGGCAACGCCGCTCTTCGGGGGT
>CAMBUJ010000153.1 GCA_945871005.1 Opitutus sp. GAS368
TTCCGCGCCTCCTGATCGCGATTTCAAAAATCCGTCTCCTCTTACTGGCATGTCCTTCGCAACCCCGCGGAGCCGCCTCGGGCTCTTCCTGTGTGTGTTTTGGAGTGCGCTCCTCCCCCCCGCCTCCGCGAGCTCCGACCTCCCCCCGCAGCCGCCCTCGTCCCCGCCCGCCCCCACCTGGCTGCAACCACCCGCCGTGGGCGAACACGGCCTGCGGGCGCTGACTCCAAGTTACCTAGAACTGCGCCGGACAACTCTGCAGGCGCCACCCCCGGCGGGCGTGGACAGCTGGGACTTCGTCGACCCCGAGGGCCAAAGCCGCCTGCCCCCGCCCGACGCCTTCAACGTCAGCGCCAACGGCCAACCCGTCGCAGTGGTAGCGGTGGGCTTTAAACGCCGCGTCGGGTCGGCCGATCTGCGGGTGCGCGACCTGCGGGTGGAAAACGCCCTCTACCTCCAACTGGCCACCCCGTTGGCCCCCGATCAGACGGTGGTGGTCACTGGGCCGGCGGGCTTGCTCGGGCCGCCCGGGGAAAACTTCCGCACCACCACCGATCCCAGGCGCTACAGCCCGGCGATCCATGTGAATCAGGAGGGCTACGCACCTGGGTTACCCAAGCAGGCTCGCATCGGCTACTACCTCGGAAGTCTCGGCGAGTTGCCCACGGCCGAGCTGAGCACCTTTAGCCTTCGTGACCTCGACACGGGGGCGACCGCTTATCGAGGTAAGCTGAGTGCCCGCCGCGATGTCGGTTACCTCGACTTGCCCGCGCCCTACCAACAGGTGCTGCTGGCTGACTTCAGTGCGCTGCGCACCCCCGGCGACTACACCCTCGTCGTCCCTGGGCTTGGAGCATCGTTGCCCTTCCGCATCGATGACGGGTTGGTCATGAACTGGCTGCGCACCTACGCGCTCGGGCTCTACCACCAGCGCTGCGGGCAGGCTCTCGCACTCCCGTTTACCCGCTTCACCCACGACGCCTGCCACCTCGAAGCGGCCGAAGTCCCCTCGCCCCAGTCCGCCTTCGAGTTTACCTGGGCGACCCTCGCCGACGTCAGCCAACCTGGCCCAGGTCAAACTGCCCCGCCGCCGGTGACGGAGGCCGCCCAGCTCTACCCCTTCGTGAACCAAGGCAAAATCGACGTCGCTGGCGGCCACCACGACGCTGGCGATTACAGCAAGTATACCATCAACGTCGCCGCCTTGGTCCACCAGTTGCTGTTCACCGCCGATGCGCTTCCGGCGGCCGGAGCCCTCGACAACCTCGGCCTGCCCGAGAGCGGCGACGGCATCGGCGACCTGCTGCAGGAGGCCAAAATCGAGGCCGACTACCTCGCCAAACTCCAGGATGCCGACGGGGGATTTTACTTCTTGGTTTACCCCAAAAACCGCAAGTACGAGGGCGATGTCACCCTCGCGGCCGGCGACACGGGCGACCCCCAGGTGGTCTGGCCGAAAAACACCTCTGCCACCGCCGCCGGGGTGGCCGCCCTCGCCCAATGCGCCTCCTCGCCCGCCTTCAAACGACACTACCCGGAGATAGCTGCGCGGTATCTTAACCAGGCCCGGCGCGGCTGGATTTTTTTGCAAAACGCCATCGCCCAACACGGGCTGGAGGGCGCCTATCAAAAGATCACCTTTTACGGCGACGAGTTTACCCACCTCGACGAGCTGGCCTGGGCCGCCACCGAGCTGTTTTTGGCCACCGGCGAGCCCGACTTCCAGCGTCAGCTTTTAATATGGTTTCCCAATCCGGCCGCTCCAGCCACCCGCCGCTGGGGCTGGATCCACCTCTCCGGCTCCTACGGTAACGCCATCCGCAGCTACGCCTTCGCCGAGCGCACCGGGCGCCTGGCCGAGGCGCAACTCGACCGCCTCCACCTGAGCCAATGCCGAAGCGAGATCGCGGCCGCCGCCGACGACGCCGTGCGTTGGACCCACCAGCACGCCTACGGATCGGCATTCCCCGAAGCCAGTAAACGCTTCCATGCCGCCGGCTGGTATTTCTCGCTCGATCAAGCCGCCGACCTCGCGGTGGCTTACCAACTCTGGCCGCGGCCGGACTATCGCGACGCAATCGTGAGCAATTTGAACTACGAGGCCGGCACCAACCCGCTCAACCTGTGCTTTCTCTCCGGTCTGGGCCGCAAGCGCCCCCAGGTGATCGTCCACCAGTTCGCCAACACCGATCGCCGCGCCCTCCCCCCGACTGGACTGCCCTTGGGTAACATCCAGGCCGGCTTCGAGTGGCTCTCGCTTTACGGCCGCGAGCCGAGCGCGGTGACCTTCCCCGCCGACGACGCCCCGGACGGGCCGTTTCCCTTCTACGACCGGTGGGCGGACATGTGGAACACCACGACGGAGTTCATCACGGTAAATCAGGCGCGCAGCCTGCTAGCGCTCAGCGCGCTGCTGCCCGCCGTCGGCCCCCCGGCGACTCCGTGGCGCGCGGGTACGGCGCAGATCATCGTTCCCCCCGCGCCAGTGCCGGTCGGCACGCCCGTTACCCTTGCGTTACGGGTGGCCGATTATGACCTGCGCCACGCCCGCATCGTTTGGGAGGGACAAGACCAACCGCCGGCGTTCGGACCGGCGTATGTTGTCACCCCTAGGACTGCAGGCCCGCAGTGGGTTGAAGTCGAAATCGCCTGGCCGGACGGGCGCCGGGTGTTTGCCACGGCTACGTTCACCAGTAGCGGCCCGAAGTAGCGCGGGATTCCTGCCTGCCTCTCCGCTCGGAGCAGACGGGAAGTCTGCGCTACTTTTTACGGCCACGTATTTATTTTTAATGCGCCAACCGGCTAGCGAAACACGCCTGGCCGCACGTGCTTCACCCTAGCCGTACTCAGGCCAGGCGCGGCGCCATCTCGATCACGCCCTGGGTAATGGCGTAGCGCGTCAACCCGGCCACGTCGTGGATGTTGAGCTTGTTCATGACCTGTTGGCGGTGCTTTTCCACCGTCTTGATGCTGATGCACAGGTCGGAGGCGATCTGCTTGTTGCCCTTCCCTTCGGAGACCAACTGCAAAACTTCATGCTCGCGGGAGGTGAGGCGCACCGACGGCTTCAAATTGAGCGGGCGCCCGCCCCGGATAAACGTCTCGCGGTAACGGTCCAACAGGCGCTTGGCGATGGGCGGACTAAAGTAGGCGTTACCCTTATAGGCCTCGTGGATGGCTTTGACCAAATCACTGGCGACGGTGTCCTTGATGAGATAACCCACCGCGCCTGCCTCGGTCAGTTTGTGGACATATTCGTCGTCCCCATAACAGGAGAGGATGAGGACGCGGGACTGGGGTGACTCCTTGCAAATTTGGTGGGTGGCCTCGTGGCCGTTGAGTTGAGGCATGGCGATGTCCATGACGATGACATCGGGCGTGAGTTTTTTGGCCATTTGCACGGCCTGGCGGCCATTCTCGGCTTCACCCACGATTTCCAGGTCTGGTTCAATCGAGAGCAGGGCCCGCAGGCCCTGACGGAGCACAGCGTGATCATCGACGAGAAGTATGGATATTTTTTTCATTAAAGGACTTATTCCGACCAAAAGGGACTAACAGAAAGAGACTGCGAGCGGGGGCGGAAGGCCTCCGTCCGGCCGCCCGCGGGCGGGGCCAAGGGGAGGCGCACCCGTACGGTAGTGCCCCGCCCGACCACCGAATCAACCGAGAAATCACCGCGCATGAGTTGCACCCGCTCGCGCATCCCGAGCAATCCAAGCCGCGTGCCGGCTTTCTCCACCAGGGTTTCCTCGACGTTAAAGGCGTGCCCGTTGTCGGCGACCTCCATGCACACATCCCGCGGCAAACGAAGTAACCGAACCTCCAGGCGGGTGGCATGGGCGTGCTTAACCACATTGGTAATACTTTCCTGTGCAATGCGATAAAGCACGACCTCCTGCTCGCCACCCAGCCCGGAAAGATCGCTCGTGGAGTGTACCACTCCCTTGACTCCGGCCCGCTCGGCAAAAGTCCGCACATAATCGGCAATCGCCTCGCGCAACCCCAGCCGGTCGAGGGCGTCGGCGCGCAAATTGCGGCAAACCCGGTGCACCGATTCCATGCTTTGGGCGACCAAAGCCTGCGCGGTTTCGACGTGGCGATGAAACCCATTAGCCAGATCGGCTTCCTTTTTGAGGATCGCCAAGCTGACATTAAGCGCGACGAGCAACTGGCCGACATCATCGTGCAGCTCCCGGCTCACCCGTTTGCGTTCGGCCTCGTGGACCTGGACGAGTTTTTCCGGATAGGACAGCACCGCACTCTTAAGGGTGCGCACCTGCTGACAGAGTTTCACGGTTCGGGCCTTGGCGCAGCGCAAAGCCGCGTGCTGTTCAAGTTGCCCGGCAATCAGGCCGGCCAGCTCCTGCCCGCGCCGCGCCAAGGCCAGCTCCAAGTCGCCCACCCGTGCCTGGGTGGCGGGGAGACGCCGCAGGGCGGCGTCGAACGGCGACAACGCATCCATCAAGAACTCCCGTGCGGCGAGGAACTGCTGGGCCGCCCCATAACGCGACCCGCTCGCCCCGGCGGCCTGCGGCCAGGAATCCTCATGTAAGCGGACTAAATCAAAAACCCCCATGCCACGGCGCATCGCCGCATACCCCAACTCACAGGCGACCCCGAGGCGGTCCTCGTCGCGATGCTCAAGGTATTCCCCCAAAGCCCGCCGGTACTCGGCGTCAAAAAGCGGCCGGATCTGCGTCGGCCGCAGGACCGCCGCTGGAGATTCGGCAATATCAGGAAAGGTCAGACCCGAGCGTTTTTTCATGATATTTTCCAAAGCACGGATGCGTTTAGTCAGCGGTGGCGAGATGCGTAAACCAAAGATATCTCATTCACCATCAGGCTATACAAAATCAGAAAGATAACCGAGTGGGTATTCACCTACCTATTTCCCCTCCCGTACCCGCACACGCCCAAAAAACAGGCACCCTGAAAAACCTAGGACACTGCCCTTAAATGGTTTAAATAAAAAACCATGAATCCCATAAGGATTCATTCAACGTACAATCTTGAAACGGGGTGGACGACTGGGGAAAGCGGCGAACTCCCTCGTTAGTCGTGGGTGGTTTAACGCGGGGTGAAGGCCGCGGGAACTGGGGTGTCGCCCCAGTATCAGCCTGATAGGCCATAACCTTCGAGTTGGCGGATAGCCGGCAGGGGGGGAAACGCCCCATCGACCACTTGATTAAAATCCCAGTCGGCCAGAAATCCGGGCAACTTCAGCGGGTCGTAGCTTTGCTGGAGCAACGCAGCGAGGCGGGCGGGGATAGTCCGCAGACTCGTGGTGAGCGCGTCCGAGTCGGCATCAGCAAGGGGCACAACCGGCTTGTCCGCTTTCGCCAAGACGGCGTCGTCACGACTGACCCAAATGTCGGTTTTACCCGACGCGGCGGGGGTAAAGCGAATGCACCCGGCTTGCCCCGGAAAAACCACAGATACTTTCGCAACAATTAATAACATGGGGCAGATGAAGCGATGATCGGCGAGTTAGAGAGCTTGATACTCAAAGCCGGAGAACCCCGCCCAGGCGTCGCGCGTGGCCAGGTCCTGGCAGCACAGCCCCCAAAACGTGCCAGTGAAATTACTGTGAGGCGAAACCCAGTCGCCACACGCCGTCGCATCAAACACCCGCGCCACCGGTTGCCACTCGCCGTTGACCCCGACCGCATAGGCAAAACGCAGTTCGACCCCGCGCACCTCCATGCGCAGGCGCAACCCGGCCGCCACCGTTTCCAGCGGAAATTCGGCCACTTCGCAGCGTGAGAGCTTGGTGTTTACTTGGCCCAGTCGTCGGTGCGGAAAGGCGAGGCGGCGAGGCCTTCGCGGTTGGCTAGGTTGGCGCGGGGGAAATTCGCCCAGGCGTAACGCACGGCCACCGGCGCGGCCACGGCGGGACTGCTCACCACCACGGCGTCACCCTCGATCTTCGCGGTGGCCTCGACCCACTTTTGGTCGGCCCCGGCGATATAAAAACCGACCAGGCGGTCCGTCGGCAGCGCCGTTACACCCTTGGCCAACCACGGGGCGCGGCCGATTACCAGCCCGCCGCCGGTTTCCGTAAAGCGGATACGCATCGCGCCGCCTTCGACCGCCGAACTGGCGTAGAGCGGGCCGGTGCCGGCGATCTTTTCGCCGTAGGCGACTTGGCGGCCCACCAGAGCCAGGCGCGTGCCGACGTGGACTTTGTTATCAGGATGCACGTCCTTGGGGTCGCCGATGTCGCTGGTCACCGCCATGCCCGTTTGGGGAACTTTTAGGGTGAGCAACTGGGCTTCGCGTAGAAATGCCCAGCCGCTGGTGGCGACCGGCTCGGCGGTGGCGTAGCAACCGGGTAATTGGATAAACAAAAACGGGAAATCACCCTGGCCCCAAGCGGTCCGCCAGCCCTCGATCAAACGAGGGAACCACGCCTGATACTCAGCCCCCCGGCTGCCGTCGCCCTCGCCCTGATACCAAATCGCGCCCTTCAGACCGTAGCCAGCGAGCGGCGCAATCATGCCGTTGTAAGCGATCGTCGGGGTGCCCGGACGTTTGGAGGCGGACGGCATGGCCATCGGGTCGGGCTGGACCGGCTCGGGGCGGGCGAGTTTGGGGGCGGGTGGCACGGGCTGGCCGGCGGCCTTGGCGGCGGACGCCAGTTCACCGTGGGCAGCGATTGCGGCTTTGTGAACGGAGCCGACCTTGGTTTCCCAATCCTTCATATCAACCAGGTAGGCGGCCTGAAGCTCGGGCTTGTCTTTAACGGACTGATATTGAGCGAAGGCGGTTTCCCACTCGGCGAGGGTCTTGGCGATGGGAGGCGACTGGCTGATGCTTGCCAGACTCATCCAAGTCTTAATCGGTGTGCCTCCCCAGGGTGCATTGAGCACGGCGACCGGGACTTTTTGGGTGGCGCGGAGGTCGCGGGCGAAAAAGTAGGCGACGGCGGAAAAGCCCTTGGCGTTATCCGGGGTGGTTAACTCCCACTTGCCCTTGGCCTCGGCCTGGGGCTCGGCGGCGACGGCCTTGATCACGTTAAAAAAGCGCAGGAGCGGGTCGTTGGCAGCGGGCAATGCCGTGGCGGCCGAGCCGGACCCCATCGGCACACCCATGTTGGACTGACCGGAGGCGAGCCAGACGTCGCCCACCAGCACGTCGTTGATCGTGAGGGTATTGGTGGCTTTGACGGTAAGGACCTGCGGGGTGGCCGAGGCGGGCAGCGGGGCGAGTTTGACCAACCAGCGCCCGTCGGCTCCGGCAGTGGCGAAGACGGTCTGGCCAGCGAAGGCGACCGCGACTTTTTCCCCGGCCTTGGCGGTGCCCCAAATAGGGACGGCGATACCGCGTTGGAGCACGGCGTGGTCGCTGAAGAGCGGGTTCAATTTCACCTCGGCGTGCAGGCCGGCAGCAAGGCTAAGGGCGATGAATATAATCGAGGGTTTCATGACGGGAATTGGGGAATAGGGTTGGAGCAGTCCAGGAAGCGGAGTTTCGGATTGGATCACAGAGCCGAGCCGGAGCGCCGACACAGAGGACACCGAGCCAGGCAGTCTGAAAATTCAGTGAGGATAAGGGGATTGGCGGTCGAGTTTCGGAGGAGGGAGTCGGAGGGGAGAACGATTAAGATAAAGAGGAACGAGAAAGAGGTTCGGAGGCGGAGTTTCGGGAGAACGTTCAACATCCAACATTCAACGTTGAATGCTCAACGGGGAGCGGCGGTTGGGCGGTTGGACGTTGCCAGGGGTTCGGCTGGTTGGACGTTGAATGTTGGATGTTGGACGTTGGCGGGGGATCGTCGGCTAG
>CAMBUJ010000154.1 GCA_945871005.1 Opitutus sp. GAS368
CCGGGGACCTGGTCGTCGTCGGCATCGACGAGGGCGAAATCATTGAGGGGCGGCACCCTCCGAGCGTCGACACCCCGACCCACCTCGTTTTGTACCGCGCGTTCTTGGGGATTGGAGGGGTGGTGCGCGCGCACAGCCTGTACGCGACCGCCTGGGCCCAGGCCAATCGGGAACTGCCGGCGCTGGGGACCAGCCACGCGGACTATTTCCACGGTGCGGTTCCCTGTACGCGGTTGCCGACCCTGCATGAAGTCCGCTCGGACTATGAGGCCAACACCGGGCGGGTCATCGTGGAGCGGTTTCGGCGGCTCGAGCCGCTGCATTTCCCAGGGGTGTTGGTTGCCTGCCAGGGGCCCTACGCCTGGGGGGCGAGTGTCGCGCAAGCCGTTGAACATGCGGTGGTCCTCGAGCATTTGGCCCGGCTGGGCTCCGAGACGTTGCGGGTCAGCCCCGGGGCTGGCGCGATACCGCGCGAAATGCTGGAGAAACACTTTCTGCGCAACCAGGGCCCGCGGCTGTCGCCCGGGGTGAATTAGCCCGGGGCCGTGCCCAGGGGCGCACGGTTGCGGCTAAAAGGTTTGAATCATCGAGTTAATATTTCGGCGGTGCGGGAACCGACAACCGAGTTGTACTGCCGACTCAATCCCAGCGGCGAACAGGCGCGGTTGCCTCCCGGTTTGTCGGCTTGTGCGCCGGGGTTCCGTGCTAGGGCAACGCGAGTCCCGGCAAGATCGATTTGCGTACCACTTGCGCGTTCGCACGCATGCGCTTTGACCTCGGGGTAAAAGGCCTCCCATGCTCGCCGCCTTGAAAACGCTCTCTGCCGCATGAACTGGGAACAACTCGACTGGCCCGCGCTCGAGCGCTTGCGCGCGGGCTTTCTCAGCGGCAGCGCCGCCGCCGCCGGCCCCTACTGGGCGGCCCCCTCCGACCTCGCCAGCTACGACCTCACCTACGCCGAACGCATCGGCTGGAAGTGGGATGCCTTGCTGCGCGAGCTCACCCTGCGCCAGTGGCGTCCACCGGCTGGCACCACCTTGATCGACTGGGGCTGCGGCAGCGGGGTGGCCGGCCGCCGCGTCGCCAGCGCCTTCGGGGCGGACCGGTTTGCTTCCCTGCTGGTCTGGGATCATTCGGAGCACGCCCGCAGTTTCGCCGCCACCCGCGCCCGCGAAACCTTCCCGAGTCTGGCGGTCACCGCAGGGGCGAGTGCGCCGACTCCGGCGTCCCTGCCCGGCGCCTATACGCTGGTGATCAGCCATGTTTTTAACGAGCTCGACGCCGCCCGCCGCGCCGAGTTGCTTGCCTTGGTTGCCGGTGCCGCCGCCGTGCTCTGGATCGAGCCCGGCACACACGCAGATAGCCGCACGCTCGCCGCCGTTCGTGACGAGGTACGCGCCACCCACCAGATTGTTGCGCCCTGCACGCATCGGGAAAACTGCCCGCTTTTTCAGGCCGCCAACGAACGCGACTGGTGCCACTACTTTGCCCCTGCGCCCGCCGGCATTCAGAACGATTCCAACTGGGTGCGTTTCTCCCACCGCGCCGGCCTCGACCTGCGCAGCCAAGCCTACAGCTGCCTGGTGCTTTCGGCGGCGCCCAGCGACCAGCTCCCAGCTGGTTCGAGCGCAGCTCGCGTTTTGGGGCGGGTGGAGATTTTCAAGCCCTACGCCCGCTTCCTCGCCTGCGACGCGACCGGCCTGCACTGGCTCGAACTGACCAAACGCACCGATCCAGCCCTCATCAAGCGCCTCGACAAGGCGCCCCCGGTGCCGCTCTACGCCCTCACCCACGACGGCAAACGGGTCTCTGCGATGACGCCCCTGGTCGAGCCCGCGTCGCCATCTGCCGGGGACGGTTTTTAAGGGGCGCGGCTGCAATCGCGCCAACCTTGGCCAGGGACGGCCAACCCTACACTCAGAAGCCCGAGTTCCCCGACTGTAGAGTTGGCCGTCCTCGGCCAAAATTCACCCCGCCCCTGCCGGGTGGTGATGGAGATTCCATGCCTGCCCTTCAGTTAATCGCCCCCAAAAGTAGCGCAGGCGTCCCGTCTGCTTTGCGCGCTCTTCGCCCGGCAGGCGCAGCAGGCTGGAAGCCTGCGCTACTTCGCCCAGCGGCGCGGTTATTTCAGGCTCACCCCGAGCAGTTTGGCCACCTGGTTGACGTCTTTGTCGCCGCGCCCGCTCAGGTTGATCAGGACGAGTTTGTCCTTGGGCAGGGCTTTCGCCCGTTTGATGCCCTCGACGAGCGCGTGGGTGGATTCGAGCGCGGGGATGATGCCCTCCAGCCGCGAAACCAATTGGAAGATTTCCATGACTTCATCGTCACAGGCGTAGGCGTACTGGATGCGCCCGATGTCGCGGTAATAGGCATGCTCCGGCCCGATCGCCGCGTAGTCCAGGCCCGCGCTGACCGAGTGGGTCAACTCGATCTGCCCGTCGGCGTTTTGCAGAATATAGGTCTTGGAACCTTGCAACACGCCGAGCTTGCCGCCCTCGAAACGCGCGGCGTGTTCGCCCCGCACAATGCCGCGCCCACCGGCCTCCACGCCGATCAGTTTGACCGACGCCTCTTCCAGGAAATCGAAAAACACGCCGATGGCGTTGGAGCCGCCGCCGACACAAGCGACAATCTCGTCGGGCAGACGGCCTTCGCGGGCGAGTAGTTGGGCCTTGGCCTCCTGGCCGATCACCCGGTGGAAGTCGCGAACCATCATCGGGTAGGGGTGGGCGCCGAGGGCCGAGCCGAGGATGTAATGGGTGTCGCGCACATGGGTGACCCAGTCGCGCATCGCCTCGTTGACCGCGTCCTTGAGGGTCCGCTGGCCGGAGTCGACCCCGCGCACCTCCGCGCCCATCAGGCGCATGCGGAAGACGTTGAGCGACTGGCGCTCCATGTCCACAGCGCCCATGTAGATGACGCATTGCAGGCCGAACTTCGCGCAGACCGCGGCGGTGGCCACGCCGTGCTGGCCGGCGCCGGTCTCGGCGATGATGCGCTTTTTGCCCATGCGCAGGGCGAGCAGCACTTGGCCGAGCGCGTTGTTGATTTTGTGCGCGCCGGTGTGGAGCAGGTCCTCGCGTTTGAAATAGATTTTGGCGCCGCCGCAGTGGGCGGTGAGACGCTCGGCGAAGTACAGTTCGGTTGGGCGGCCGGCGAATTCCTTGAGGTGGTGGGCGAGCTCGGCGACGTAGGCGGGGTCGGCCTTGGCCTGAGTGTAGGCGGCCTCCAGCTCCTGGAGCGCAGTCATCAGGGTCTCGGGGACGTAAACGCCGCCAAACGGGCCGAAATGGCCGGAGGCGTCAGGCTGAGAAAGGCGGTCGATGAGAGTGGAGGCGGCGGCGGGCATGCGTGGGCTAACTCAAGGACGAAGGCGCGGGGATGCAAAGGGATTTCTGCGCGGGCGGCGGGTAGGGGCGCATCCCACTTTATGGACAACCTCGGTCCCGCAGGGGTTTTACTGGGTAAGGCAGCGAAGGTTTAACGCAAAGACGCCAAGGAGGATTCTAAGGGCGCAAAGTATAGGCCTGTATGACGTTGCGGCCTTCTTCGTTCTTGGCGTCCTTGCGTTAAAAATGCCGATGAATGTCTTTTGTTAAAACGGAGATGCGCCCGGCGGGTTGGGCTCAGGCCTTCTGCGCGACCCAGAAGCGGCACTCGTCGGAAAAGTCCTGGACCGCGCTCGATTCGCGGGCGAGGTCACTGCGCATGACGTCGTAGGCGTGGGTCCATCCGGAGGCGGCGAGGTCGGCGAGGATCTCGGCGCGGTCGGGCAGGTGCATGAAGGTGCGCCCCACGTCGTCTTCAAAATAACGGTCGCCAAAATCGACCAGGCGCGGGTCCTGTTGGCCTTTTTCCCAGCGCAGCACTTCCAGTTTCCAGCAGGCGCGTTCGACCCGGGAGTATTCGCGGTCGTGGGTGGTGAAGAGCAGCGGCGCCCCAGGCCGGCAGACGGCCGCCAAGTTGGCCAGGGCCGCGCGGCGGTTATCCCGACCCGGAATCTGCATCAGCCCGTTAAACATAAACAGAGCCCCATCAAATAAGGCCTCGCCGGTCACAGTCGGCTTCAGCGGCAGGGTGGCGTCGGCGAGGTGGATGGGGATGGTGGCGGCGCGCTCCTCGACAAGGGCGCGGGCCTGGTCGACGAGTTCTTCGGCGAAATCGAAGGCGACCAGCTGGTGGTAACCCAGCGCCCATAATCCGATCGTCACCCGGCCGGCGCCACAACCGGCTTCCAGCAGTCGCGCGTTTTGGTCGGGGAAAAAACGCGCAATGAGCAGCCGCTCGGATTCCCACAGGCCAAGCTGGTGCGCGGCGCGCGCGTAGTGCACCACCGCAACCGGGTCGTTGAAGTCGGCCCGGACGGTGGCCGAGGAAATTTTGGCGGAAGTTGTCACCGGTTTTTAACCACTAAGCGCTCTGAAATTCTCCGTGGGGGGAGGGGCGTGGCTTATACGTCTTAGTGTTCAAGCAGGGGTTTGCGGCATCCTTGAGCTCACGCTCAAGGCCACACGCTGCGCGAACTCACTCCGCGTGGCCTTGAGCGTGAGCTCAGGGTGTTTACCCAAAGGTATCCGCGCGCCAGGTACGAGGTGAGTTAAGCTCATCTTGAACACGACTGGGTCTTAGCCCTTCCGTTTCCACGCGGCGATGAACATGCCGTTGGCGTTGAGCTCGTGGGGCCAGAGGTGGACTTGGCACGGGCCGGGGGTGGCCGCGGCGGCGTTGGCGAACACCGGATCAGGAATGTAATCGGGGTGAGCGGCGGTGAAGGCGTCGGCGATTTTCGTGGTCTCGCTCTTGGTCAAAGTGCAGACCGCATAAACGAGGCGGCCGCCCGGCTTGAGCGCAGGGGCGGCGTGGTTGAGCAACTGGAGCTGGATTTCGGCGAGTTCGCTCACGTCGGTGGGCGTGGTGGTCCAGCGGGCGTGGGGGTTGCGCTGCCAGGTGCCGACGCCGCTGCACGGGGCGTCGATGAGGATGCCGTCGAACTTGGTCTTGGTCGGCAGGAACGGGCCGCCATTCCAGGTAACGGCGCGGTAGTTAAACGCCTGGGCGCGGCCGGCGCGTTTGCGCAGCGTGGCGATGCGCCCGGTGTTGCGGTCGCTCGCCCAGATCAGCCCCTTGTTTTCCATCAGCGCGGAGAGGTGCAGGGTTTTGCCGCCTTCGCCCGCACAGGTGTCCCACCAGGTCTGGCCGGGCTGGGGGTTGGCGGCGTAGCTGACCAGTTGGGAGGCGAGGTCTTGGATTTCGAAAACGCCCTGGTGAAATTCGGAGGTGCGGAACAGGTCGGTTTGGCCGGTGTAACGCAGGGTGGTGGCGCGGTGTTTTTCCGGGACCAGCGGAGAAGGCGAGGGGGCGAGGTTGCCGAGCGAGCGGGGCAGGGCGGCGGCGAACTCCTGTTGCACGCGGATCCACAGGGCGGGTTCGCTCTGGAGGTGGCGCAGGTAGGCGGGGGTCAGGTCGATCTCGTCTTTGACCCACTCGGGCACGGCGCGGTCGGCGAGGGCCTCGGGCTTGAAGTAGGCCGGATCCGCCTCGAACTTGCGCTGGAGATCGAGCGCCGAGGCCAGACGGCTGGGGGTGGCGGCGGACTTGTCCAGCCAGCTCAACCAGCGGAAATAGGTGAAAACCGCCTTGGAGATGTCGCGCTTCTCGGACGGGGAGAGCTCCTTGTCGGCGCCAAGTTCGCCACGCAGGACGTAGTCAGCGGGTTTTTCGGAGGAAACCTGGTCGATGATGTGGGTGGCGCGGTTGAGCAGAGGAGAGTCGGACATGGAAAAGAAGGGTGTTAACCACTAAAAATCCGAAACACACGCCAGAATCGGGTGGAGGCGCGAAAAGGGCGCGGCCGCGCCGATTCTACGAGTTGGTCAGCCGCAGCCCTCCCGCACCCAGACCTACGGCCTGGTGGGGATGAACTTGGATTGGCCGGGCGGATTTTGGTAGGGCGCTTTCGCTACTTTGGCCCGTTTGGCGGGCTTCTTGTCCTTGGAGGATTTCTGCGATTTTCCCGGTTGGGCCGTTTTAACTGCTTTGTTGGGTTTGCCGGTTTTGGCCTGCTGGCCGGGCTTGCCGGCTTTTCCTGGGGCCACTGCGCCCGTCTTGGGTGATTTGGCTGAGGGTTGCGGTTTGAATTTCGGTTTCGGGTGCGAGGGTGTAGGCATGAGATTGGAAGTGGATGTGCGCACGGGCGGGCGCAACTGGGGGTGTGAGGGCGTCAACGGCTGCTGCGGTGCACGGCCTTCGCCTTCACCTGGGACAAACGGCCGGAAGTCGAGCAGGCGCTTAAAGCGGTCGACCTTAGCCACTGCCACCATCAGGCGGGAGGCCAGTGCGTAGGCTTTTTTGCTGCGCCGGCCCACCAGGGTGTCGCCGGCGTTGTTGAGCGTGTAAACGTCGTCGGTGAGCACGCTCATCGGGATGAACCCGAAGGTCATCGACTCGACCAACTCGATGAACAGCCCGTTGGCGCGCACCTCAGTGATCACCGCTTCGAAGGCGGTTTTCTTTTCCTTGGCTAGCTCTCGCTCGAAGAACTCCAAGAGCTTGATTTTAACGCTCTCGCGCTCGGCCTCGGTCGAATTGATTTCGGTCAGGCTGAGGTGCTCGCCGATGCTTTCCATCTTGGCCTTGTTGTAACCGTAAACGTAGTTGGCCGGTTCGGCCTGACCCTCGTGTTTAATCAGGTAATGGTCGAACACCCGGTGCACGACCAAGTCGGAGTAGCGGCGGATCGGCGAGGTGAAGTGGGTGTAGTCGTTTTTCGCCAGGCCGTAGTGGCCGTCCGGCGAGCCACGGTAGCAGGCCTTTTTGAGGCTGCGCAGAAGTTGGGTGCGCAACGTGTAGCCTTGCGGGTGTTGGGCGAGGGCGGCCAGCAGCTGGACGATTTCCACGCGCAAGGTGAGGTCGCCGGTGCGGATGTCGTAGGTGGCGAGAAACTCGCGCAGCTCGTTGAGCTTTTCCGAGTCGGGCTCGTCGTGGACGCGGTAAATCGAGGGCAGGTTTTTGCCGCGGGTGAGGCGGGCGAGGGCCTCGTTGGCGGCGAGCATGAACTCCTCGATGAGCTGGTGGCTTTCGTCGTGCTCGATTTTTTCCAAGCGGTCGGCGTAGCCCTCGGCGTCGACGAACACCTTGGTCTCGGGCATGTCGAGGTCGAGCGAGCCGTTGGCCATGCGGTCGTGGCGCAGGCGAGAGGCGAGTTTCCACAACTGGCGCACCCAGCCCTGCAGGTCGGTTAACTCGGCGTCGGTTAACGAGGAGAGCGCCCGCCCGGTCGAGCCGGTCTGGTGTTTGGCCGGCAACGGCAACGCGCGGATTTTTTCCAGATTGTCCTCAAAAAGCAGTGCGTAGGCCTGTTTGTAGGTGAGGCGCTTGCGGCTGCGGATCACCGTGTTGGCGTAGGTTTGGGATTTGAGGCTGCCGCGCGCGTCGAACACGAGGAAGACCGCTTTGGTGAGCCGGTCCTGCGCCTCCACCAGCGAACACAGTCCGTTGGAGAGTTTTTCTGGCAGCATCGGAATGACCGTGCCGACCAGGTAGGTGGAGTTGCCACGGCGCTGCGCCTCTTTGTCGAGGGCTGTGCCGGACTTCACATAGGCACTGACATCCGCGATGTGGATACCGACGCGGATTTCCCCGGTGGGCAGGTGTTCGAGGGAGAGGGCGTCGTCGAAGTCCTTGGCGTCGTCCGGATCGATGGTGAAAGTCGGCGTTTCGCGGTAGTCGAGGCGGCCGGGTAGTTCGCTCGGTT
>CAMBUJ010000155.1 GCA_945871005.1 Opitutus sp. GAS368
GAGGGGATGTCGAGTTTCTCGCGGGCGATGTATTGCCACACGTCCATCTCGGTCCAATTGGAGAGCGGGAACACCCGGAAGTGTTCGCCCTGGTTTTTGCGGCCGTTGAACAGATTCCACAACTCGGGGCGCTGGTTCTTCGGATCCCACTGGCCGAACTCGTCGCGGTGGGAGAAAAACCGCTCCTTGGCGCGGGCCTTTTCCTCGTCGCGGCGGGCGCCACCGAGGCAGGCGTCGTAGCGGAACTCCTCGATCGTATCGAGCAGCGTCACCGTCTGCAGGCCATTGCGCGAGGGGTTCGGGCCTTTTTCTTCTTGGCAGCGACCCGCCTTGATCGAATCGGCGACGTAACGCACCACCAGGCGGCTGCCCGTGTCCTTGGCCAGCCAGTCGCGGAAGGCGATCGTCTCCTCGAAGTTGTGGCCGGTGTCCACGTGCACGAGCGGGAAGGGGATCTTGGCCGGGGCGAACGCCTTCTGGGCGAGGCGCACCATGACGATGGAATCCTTGCCGCCGGAGAACAAGAGGGCGGGGCGCTCAAACTGCGCGGCGACTTCGCGCATGATGAAAATGGCCTCGTGTTCGAGCTGGGCGAGATGCGTAAGGTTATAGGAACTCATAGCGGTTAATTAAAAAGTGATACGGGGCAAAACAATGGTGTGTAACTGGTTAAGTGAGTCGGTGGCGGTGCCCGCCTCGGTGTCGATCACCCGCGCTTCGGGATCCTCGGGCAGCGGCGGCTCGAAGGCCGAGTCGCGTCCGGTGAATTGCTGCACATTGCCTGCGCGGGCTTTGGCGTAAAGCCCTTTGGGGTCGCGCGCCGCGCAGGTCTCAAAGGAGGCGGCCACGTAGACTTCGGAAAAATCCTCCGCACCGATGATCGTGCGGGCCAACTGGCGGTGGGCGCGCTGCGGAGTGATAAAGGCCGCGATCACCACCACCCCGGCCTGCACAAAGAGTTTGGCCACCTCGGCGATGCGGCGGATGTTTTCGGAGCGATCCGCGTCGGTGAAACCGAGGTCGCGGTTAAGACCGGTGCGGACGTTGTCACCATCGAGCAAGTGGGTTGTAAACCCCTCGGCGTGGAGGCGACGCTCTAGGGCGATGGCGAGGGTGCTCTTGCCGGAACCCGACAAACCATACATCCAAATCACCCGGCCACGCTGGCGTAGCTTGGCCTCTTTGTCCGCCCGTCCGAGGACGCGGTCGAAAATGGGATAGAGGTTGTCGGACGAGGAGGCGGCCATAAGTTTAGTAAACTGATAAACTTTTGTAGGTATGCGGTTCGGCGCAAGCGAAAAGCCTGCGCCCGCGGTTGAATCACGGTTTAACCCTTTGGTCATCAGCTAGATTTAATTCCTCCTCAAGCTCGTGGATCCGTTCCAGGACCAACGGAGCCATCGCTGATTCCACGGTGAACGCGCTGACGCCGCGGGCGCGATCGACGGTTTTGGGGAGGTTTGCATAGGTTTCTTTTAGCCAGGCGAGGGCTTCGGCTTTCCGGCCGAGTTTACGCAGCAGTTCGCCGTAAATGCGCCCGGCATAAAACGGTCCGTCGGGGCGGAGGGCGGCGCGGCGGTAGGCTTCGGCGGCGCGGGCTTTGTCCTTGAGGCGGTTGAGGTAAACATTGGCGACTTCCACGTGCAGCAGCGCGGCGTCCGGGTGGTAGTTAAACGCCTCCTGGAGGTAGCGCAGGGCGACCGTGGCCTGCTCCTCGTCGATGCGCCGCTGGGTGGCCGGGGGGACGACGTTGTAGCCCCCGGCGTCGACGATGCGCCAGTTGGGCATATCGTAGGCGATCATGCGCGAACCGTTCAGCCAGAAATAGAGCGGCCGCGGATCGATCGCGGTGACCAACTTAATAAACGTCTGCGTGGCCGGCAGGTCGCGGTCTTCCCAAACCGAGTTGGTTTGGATCCAAAAAAAGTCCGCGGTGATCGCGCGGAAGCCGCCGAGAAGTCCCACGGTGAGGCCCTGGCCGAGCGCGCCTTGGAGCGACTCAAGCTTGAGGGCTGGTTGCTGGGCGCGCACCCACTGCCAAGCCGGCGTCTCCAATGGACGCACTGCCAGACCCGTCACCGCCAAGACGGCGACGACCAGACTGCCGGTTAACAGCGGGCGAAGGCGCGCGAGGTTAAATTTCACGTTGGCTGAAACTGTAAACCGCCAAGCCGCCAAACACCGCGATGTAGGTGAGCGCGTACGCACCCACCCGCAGAAAGACGGTCGGGTCGATGCCCTGGCCGATGCCGATTTGGTCGGCCAAGTTAAAGACCTGGAAATTGGGAAACACGTAGCTGAGGCCTTGCACCAGCAGGCGCAGCGGCAGGGCGCTCACCTGACTGTAGGCGTCGCGCGCCAAGTACTGCAGGTGGCAGATCACCAGCATGAAAAACCCCATGACCACAGTGTAGAGGTTGGTGTTGGAGAAACTCGCCACCAGCAGGGTGATCGCCGCGAGCACGCCGAATTTCAGCCATTGGAGCACGCCCATTAAGACGAGGTCGCCGTAATGAATCAGCCGGCCCGCCTCAAAGGCCTCGGGGTTGGCGGCCATCAGCGCGGTTTCGCGGTTATAGAGCAGCACCAGCAGCAGGCCGGTGGTCAGCGCGCAAAACACCCCGACCACCGCGAGCACGCCCAGGAGTTTCCCGAAAATGAACTCGGTGCGCCAAATCGGCTTGGCCAACAGGGTCAACGCGGTGCGGTTTTCGATCTCGCTAAAAAACAGTTGGGCGGTGGCGGCGATCGTCAGGGTGGAGCCAAAAAACACCATAGAGCCGAAGCCGAAATCGGCGATGAATTTTAGCTCGGAGGAGCCGAAGTTGAACTCGCGAAACAGCTGGGCGCTGGCCACCAGCGCGACCGCCAGCAGGAGCAGGAAGTTGAATAATTTTTGGCGCACGGCCTCCAAAAAGGTATTGCCGGCCACGATACCGAGGCGGCCGAACGAAAACGGGACGGAGCGGGCGAGGCTGCTCATGAGTGACCTCCGTCCTTGGGGGCGCGAGCGACCTTGCTCAGGAACAGCTGGTCAAGCCGGGTGCGCGGTTGCTCCACGGCGTTGAGCGTGTGCCCGCGCGCCGCCAGCCAGCCTTGCAACTCCGCCAGCTCCGCCGGTGGCAGCGCGTCCACTAGCAGCGCCTGCTGATCCTGCCGGCCGACCAGATCCGGCACCGCCCCTTCGAGAATGAGTTTGCCGCGGTCGAGGATGGCGACGCGGTCGCAGATGTCCTCGATCTGCGCCAACAGGTGCGAGGTGATCAGCACGGTTTTGCCCTGGGTTTTAAGTTTGAGGATGAGTTCTGAAATCTCCGCCGAGCCGACCGGATCCACGCCGGCGGTGGGCTCGTCCAAAATGATCAGGCGCGGGTCGTGGACGAGGGCTTGGGCCAGCCCGATGCGTTGCAACATACCTTTCGAATAAGTGCCCACCCGCCGATGCGCGGCGGCGCTCAGTCCGACCCAGTCGATGACCTCGCGCACTCGTTCGGCGAGCCGGGCCTTGGGGACGCCGCAAATCCGCCCGTAAAACCGCACCAGTTCGGTGCCGCTCAAGTAACGATAAAAATAGGGCGCCTCGGGCAGGTAGCCGACATTGAGGCGCGAATCGACCCGGCCGCTGGGCACGCCAAAAACCTGGCATTCCCCCGCGGTGGGTTCGAGCAGGCCGAGGATGATTTTGATGGTGGTGCTTTTGCCGGAGCCGTTCGGGCCGAGCAGCCCGAAGACCTGGCCCTCGGGCACGGCGAGGGTGAGGTTGTCGACCGCGCGCAGTTTTACCCCGCGCAGGTTGAGGGCGAAGTCCTTGGTCAGGCCGGTGATGGCGATGGCGGGGCGGGGCAGGGGAGGGGTCATTGAATGCAGAAGTCCTGGTAGCGGGCCGGGCCTAGAGAGGAGCGGCGCTCGACCTTGCGGATGTAGCCGTGCATACGCTCCTCGAGGACGGCGAGGAAGGCGTTGATCTCCTTGGGGTCGCCCTCGACTTCGAGCAGCACGCGGCCGTCGTCGAGGTTGCTCACCCGTCCGGTCAGCTCGAATTCCTTGGCGACGGAGAGGGTGGTGTAGCGAAAGCCCACGCCCTGGACATGACCGGAGAAGTGAACTGTCTCGTGATGAACGTCAGCCATGGGATAAAGGTCGCAAAAAATAGCGGGGCGGTCTGAGCGGGTTCAATCTGCAAAGTGAAGGGAACGAAATTCACGGTTTAACGCAAAGCGCTGACGGAGCGCCGAGCTCCAGCTCGGCTATGGGTTTGGTTAAGGGGCAGAAGGTGGGGACGAGCGGCCGAGCTGGAGCGTGGCACTCGGTGAGAAAGCGGAATTTGCTTTGCGTTTTTTGCCCTTGTGAACAGCCTTCCAATCCAAGGTCCTCGGACCCCAACCACATGAGCAAATATGAATCTAACGGCCCCTCCGACAACGAGTGGGATGATCGTGGAGAGCTCGCTTGGACTGAATTTGATTGGGAGAAATACCTGCGTGCTCAAGACGACGTGGTTCATCGTTATCTCGCCTTTTACGAACAGCTTAAAGGCAAGGAAGACCGCATTGATGAAACCGCCCATTTGATGGGTTGGGACGAGCATGCCTGGAGTTCGGATGTGACCGACAGCGACGACGACGAGCTTGATGAGGCGGAAGAGGCCGAGGCGGTGGCGGCCGGGGAGATCGATGACGGCCCGTACGATCCCTACACGCTGCACAAGAACCCGATTTTTATCTCCACGAAGGCGATTTATCTCAGCCTGAAACGCGGCTGGGAGCAGATTGCTCATAGCAGCGCCAAGGTGCCCCAGGCTTTGGCGATCGACGTGCATGCCTCGATTTTCCGCGGCGAGGAGCAGGCGATGTTGGCGATTCAAGCGCTCGACTTTGGGGACTACGCGCTGGCGATCGCTCTGTTCAAGCGCTCGATGGCGGAGCTCAATCGCACTTTTGCGCTGCTGAACACGGCGGCGGCCGCTAAGCACTCGGCGGTGGTTAAGTTCAAGGCCGACGCCCAGCCGCGGCTGTTTGATCTGCGTGAGATTTGGCTGCGGGTGATGAGTGAGTGCCGCGACGAGCTGGATCGCCCGGACGACGACGAGAGCTGAGGTTGGCGGGGCTTCCCAAGTGGCTCAGGCCCTTGAACTGGCGCGGATAAACTGGGTAATTAAAAGATAGGGACAAAGGCCAGAGAAAGACCTTGCACTTTGCGTTGGGCGCCTTTGGGTTTCGCGTCTGCTTAACGGAGAGGTGGCTGAGTGGTCGAAAGCAGCGCTTTGCTAAAGCGCCGTAGGTGTAAAAGCCTACCGGGGGTTCGAATCCCCCCCTCTCCGCCAGTTAACTCTCTCTTATTGAGTTACTTAGTGGAAGCGACCACCCGATTTGTCAGTTGACGTGGCAAATCCTACATGTCCCAGGCTCCGCAGTTCGTCATTTCAGAATTCACGAATCCCTCCGGGGAAATCGTTTTCCGCCTCACCGGCTGGCTCGATGGTAAGCGCATCCGCAAGAACTTCTCCACCCGCGCCGAGGCCGCTGCTGAGCGCCAATCGATGGAGATTCAGCAGTGCCAAGCCGAAACCGGCATCCGTGCCACCGCAACCCGCCTCAGTGAAGAGCAGTTACATGAAGCCGAGGCCGCTTTTCAGCGCCTCGCCGACGCCCCCAAGTCGCTCTCGTTCTACCTTGAATTCGCCCTGGCCACTTACCGCGCTCCCGACCGCGAGCAGCCCCTCGACAAGGCCGTGGCGTCCTACATCGCCGCCAAAGAGCGGGAGCACGCGCACAGCCTGCTTTCGATCTCCCAGCTCGACCACATCCGTCGCCACCTCAAGGTGCTGATCGCTGCTTTCCCTCGTTGTCTCGTATCCCAACTGACCACCCGCCAGCTCACCGAGCATTGTCAGCGCGGTAACGCCAAGCCGAAGTCATTCAACAACCGACGCGGCATCCTGCATACCTTCTTCAAGTTCTCCTTCCAGCACGACTGGGTGGTAGCCAATCCTATTGAGAAAATCCCTCACCACCGCATCGCCCACCGGCGCGGTTCCGCCAAGACCCTCAGTGCCGAGCAGGCCGCAAAGCTCATGCACCACGTCGAACGGGTGGACGGCGGCAGTCTGGTGCCGTTTTTCGCCCTCGCCCTCTTCGCCGGGATCCGCCCCTGCGTCCGGCATGGAGAAATCCTAAAACTCCAGGCGGACCATGTCCGACTCGATACGGGCGTCATCCTGATCGAGCCCGAGGTCTCCAAGGTTCGCATGAAGCGCAACGTCACCATTCAGCCTAACCTCGCAGCCTGGCTAACCGCTTACCCACTCGACCGTTTCCCCATAATCCCCAAAAACCTGCAACACACCCGTGCAGCCGTGGCCAAGGCATTCGACCTGTCCCATGACATCATGCGCCACACGTTCATTTCCATGCACGTCGCCAAATACCGCTCGATGGGCGAGGCGGCGCTCCAGGCTGGCAATTCCGAGAGCATCATCCGCAAGCACTACCTCGACCTCAAAACCCCCGCCGAGGCCGAGCAGTTCTTCGGCATACTGCCGACGGTGGCCCCTGCCGTGGTCGCTTCACCCGCCGCCACCGCCACGATCACGCCGACCGAAACGCTCCCCCTGCTCATGGCCGCCTAGTCGGTAGACATCCCAGTCCACCCCTCACCAAAAACGACACAGGTGTCGTTTTTGGTTCACCGCCCGCACCCTCACCGGTGCGGGCTTTTTTGCGCCGCCACGTTGACACCCTGTCTTGAGCGTATGAACCCACCCGCCGTTTCCGCTCCCTGCATTCAACCGCCGATCCAAGCCCAACTCACCGACATTGTCGGCCTCCGCACTTGCGGAATTTTCCCTGCCGGCAAGGAACCTTCCATCCGCACCCTGCGCGAGTGGTCAAAACTCCGCCGCATCCCCCATCACCGCGTCGGCCACTTCGTCTATTACGACCCTGCCGAGGTTTCCCTGCACATCCGCACCAAGCTGAAAATCCCCGCCCGCGGCTGAGGCGCAGTCCGTCGCGTCGCTTTCCGGTGCCGCCCCCCTCCGGCCCAGCCCCTACCGGCGGTTTTTTGGGGCAATCACAGTAACCCACCCCCGCCATCGGTTCCCGCAGAAACCAATTTAAATGCAAATCAACTGCCCACGGTTAGCCGCCGTTCATAAATCCGCCGAAAACGCGTAATCAATTGAGCCATGCTTAGAAGCGGGCACACCCCATGCCCGCTTGTGGGTTGTCTGGGCTAACGGCAACGCGGATTTGCGGGTTTTCCCTGCTTATCGCGAGGTGCGCGCCCGCTCCCCTGCGGCACCTCCACCTCATGTCGAACTACAATCCTCGCACGTTCACCTCGCTCGGCCTGCTGCGCTCCATTCCGGCCGCACTGCTCCACCGATTTTTCCTGCCGCATCGGGCATTCCTCGAATCCCTGCAGTTTGCCTGGCCCGAGAGCCCGGAAAATCTCGACCACCGGGCGCTCCACTCGACGTTGATGAAGCCGCTCGCCTCGATGCCGGACAAGCGTCTCGCCCAGGCCATGTTCGTGGTCGACGAAATGTCCGACGAGGCCGGCGTCGCCGCCTTGGTCGACGCGATCCGCGAGACCGATCCCGCCTTCACCCGCGACCGCCACCTGGAAAACGTCGTCTTCGTCATGTCCCGCTGGCTGATCGAC
>CAMBUJ010000156.1 GCA_945871005.1 Opitutus sp. GAS368
CGCCAGCTAGCGGAACAGACTGGGGAGAAGTTTGTGCGAGGCATCCTCCTCTATACCGGCACGGAAAGCGTGTCCTTCGGCCCCGGACTTCAAGCCGTACCAATCAGTTCGCTGTGGAGCAACTCAGGTAAACTCTAGTTGACCAGAGAAATGAGATGGGGGCCCCACATGAACTGATGCACTGGCGCAAAACGCGCCTGCCGATTTCCGCTCCGAAGCGCAACTTCCACCTCGATCCCGATTCCACTCAGGCAACCGTTATCCGCCATTTCCTAAAAAGTCCTCATTGGCTGCCCGAGGCGTTTGGAAATCCGAACTTTGCTGATGCAAATCACCAGTTTACCACTGTGATAGCCTGTAAAAACACAACTGCCTCGCTTTCGCCGTGAGGCAAGTCGCCGCCTGAACTTAATGCGGCGGGGGAGCCGTTTCGCTTCGTTCGCCTCATGGGCCGAATTCGCCCCCACCCCACTCGGTTTCGCCCGCGCAATCCCGACCGCGTTACCTGCTCACATTACGACCGATCATCGGGTGGGCATTGCAGCCCAATCTCGGCGAGTTTGATCGCGCCCCAGGAGCCGCGACGGACGAGCGAAATATACGGATCGATGACTGCCAGATCAGCCAAGCCCAGCACCCGCACGACGTTTTCGTCGTGGAGATCATGGGCGAGCACGCCAGTCTGCGGATGAACATAGGCGAAGTACCCGTCGTCCAAAACCTCGTTGTGATAAAGCTGCACGGAAGCGAAGCCGATGGCGGCCATGAGCGCGTCGGTCTCGGGCTTGGTGACGGGAGGGCGCTCGGTGTCGATCTCGACGTGGGGTTGAGAAACCACGGGAGCCAAGGCCTTGCTCTTGGGGTTAATGGTAAAGCCTTCCAACCGGTAGGCGGTTTCAGGGAAGAGCACTGCGTGTAAACGCATCCGTTCAAAATAGTCGCCGAGGGTACTCTGGTTCACGCCGTGGTAGAGGCGTTTGAACCAGCGACCTTTTGCCTGGTCGTGATAAACGTGGTGCTCGGCTCCACCTCTACGGCCTTGAGCTTCCCATGCGGTCAAAAAGACAGCCTCGTCAAAAACCGGCCCTTCGGACTCCACCCAGCGCCGCAAATGGGTGCGCCCCGCGCGATCGACTGCGCTCAGGCGGCTCAGCTCGCGGAGACTTTCCGGGAGCTGTGGGATTTCAGGTAGTCGTAGCCCCTGAGCGCCTGCGCGGTAGATACTTTCGGCCGACTCAAAATCGAATCCAGCGTGGCCTTCTTCACCTGAATCCGGGGCGAGGGCACGGAGAGCGCGCAAAGCGGTTTCGACTGGGTGGGAGGCATAACGATTATCAGACCTAAGTTGGATCGCCTGCTGCGTCAAGGCGGCGAGCGGCAGCAGGGTGCCCGAGCGTTGCCCCTGTTGAAACGCCTGCGCCGCGCCGGCAGACGCGGTGGACGGCGGATCTTCGGGTGAACGTGGAGGCGACATCAGAAACGGGCTAAATCAGGCGATGGCTAGAGTTTGAGCCGTGAAACCGGCTTGGCCAAAACGAAAGGCAGGCAATGCGAAGCGGTCAACCGTTTCACTTTATGTAGAGCAAATTACAGGATCCGCCGCGAACCGATTGCTGTTCGCATGGTGTCCAATAAACCCATTTCTGTCCCGATCCCGTCTCCACTTATTCAACAGTTATCCGACATTCTCTAAAAAGTCCTCATTGGCTGCCCGAGACGTTTGGAAATCCGAACTCTGCTGATGCAAATCACCAGTTTAACACTGAGATGGCCCGTGAAAAAAAACACTGCCGAGCTTTCGCCGTGAGGCAAGTCGCCGCCTGAACTCAGGGCGGCGTGGGGCCGTTTCGCCTCATTTGTGTCACGGGTATCTTTGCGTGGCAAAACCGCTGGCCCTGCCCTCACCCACCCGCCAACGCAAAGGCTCGAGCCATGGCGGCAGTTTCCGTTTGTGACAGCCCAATGGACTCCACCGAGGAGGCAGGAGGGATTCAGGACGCCGTTTCGTTAAAGCGACGTGCGAACAACTCAGCGGCGGCGATCATTTCATTAAAGGAGGGAACATCACCGAAAAACATCGGGCCGAGCATGCGTTGATAATCATTCCGCCAATCAGCCAGCTGGCTCTCAGGCGGAGCGAGGCGGAAGGTGCCTGGCCGATGCGTGGTGTAGTCCACCCATGAATAACGAAAGAACATTTCCCGATGCGCGGCCACACGCTGAAATAGAGCGGTATCCGCCAGCGCGCGCTCCCCAACCCCGGCCTGAAGTAGGCACCATAGGTCGTAGTAGTGGCGGGCCATCCGGAGCTTTCGGGGCTTGTCGGACGGCCGAAAGGTTTCCTCGTGCAGCAGGCAGGCCTTCTCCCAAAAAGTCCGCTCGGCAGCAAGTACGCGAACGGTGCAGGCCGCATCCTCGTCGAGCATTGGAAACTGTTCCAAAACATACGGCTGAATTGACTTGGTTTCGTGCGGCCAATCGTCGGAGCGAGCACCCAGTTCGATTTTAACGACCGGGGCCACGTAGCCCGCGGTTCCCTCCGGGAAAACCGAGGGATAATGAAATAAAAGGCACTGTCCGTCGGGCATGTCAGGATCGATCTCCAGCAGCCACCCGGTGCTTCCCAGCGTTGCGCTGATACGTTCGGCCAAAGCTGGTTGCAGACGTCCCTGCACCCAGTCCCGGCAGGCGGCCATGAGTGCGTCGAGTCGCGCGCGGCGCTGTTTGTTGCTGGGTGCGCGATCCGGCGCTGCCTCTCCGCCGAACCCCAGCGATTCTTTGTCTACGACCAGATCAATGTCCTCGGAGAAGCGCGCGATAAGTTTCCAAGCTTTGGACAGTGAAGTGCCGCCCTTAAAGGTGAGGTGTCCACCGAGACCGGGCAGGGCAAAAAGTTCGCGTAGGGTCCAGCACACCCAGAAGTCTTTTTCCACGCTGAGCGCTTGGAGGCCGATGGATTCATCCACTTGCTGGAAAGCGGCTCGGCGTCGTTGGGCGGTGATTTGCAGGAACGTATTCATGTTGTGGATGGTGTCTCGGTCAGCGGGAGCAACAGGTCGGCAATCCAGGCGGGAGCGTGGAGCAGGTCCTTGCGCAAAGCCGGACGGTCCGCTTCGGTGAGTTGGCGCCGCAGGATACCCAGCACCCGTTCATCGATCTGGTCCTGACCGAGATACCGCAATGCCTGGATAAGGGTGCCACTTTTACGTCCGGCGGTGGCCATGTTGCGCGGGATCGTGTGTTGGAGGAGGATTTCCCTTTTGCCGATCTTCACCTTGCGCGCGGGGCCGTCGGTCAGAAATACGATGCGTGATGGCACTTGCTCAGAGAGCCCTAGCTGGTTGGCCGCATAGGCCCCCGAGGGCTGTAGGCGGATGGCGTCGCGCACCACCAGTGCCCGCGCGATGGCGTCGGCTGGTGGCGTCAAAATACCGAGTTGGGGATCGTGGGCGGGATAATCGTAGAGCCCTCGGGCCAATTGACGGATGACTCCTTCCGTCCTGAGTCGCCGCAGCGTCGAGTCGATGGCGCTGCTGCTTCCGAGGTCCTGAAAGTGCTTGGGCGTAAATACCCAACCACGCCCATGCCCCAAAATACGGCTACGGATATCGGAATCAATGGATTGAACGTGTCTGGCCATGAACTTTTGACGGGAAAACTACTGTTTTTTCCCGTCAAATCAAGCACTGGCTTAAGTTTCATGCATGGCACGCACCATAAGCCATTAAACTTTACGCCCCCTTCTTATTCACGGCAGGCGCAGCTGGAATCGCCTATTTATCAACTTCTTGCGAAGACGAGGAGGCGTAATGCATCGGAGCCAGGCTCGAAACCCAAGCCATGTTCCGGCGGCGGTCGGCCGCCTATGGGAAAATGGGTTACATCATCGAAGACCCAGAAAACGAACCGATTCCGGATGCGCCAGCGTCATTACCTTAAAAACTTAACCCACTTAAAACAAGCGACATGCGGTTCAAATAATACAACGCCTGCCCCGATTCCATCTCCACCCAGTCAATAGTTATCCGACATTTTCTAAAAAAGTCCTCATTGGCTGCCCGAGGCGTTTGGAAATCCGAACTGGGCTGAGGCAAAGCGCCAGTTTACCACCGAGATTGCCCTTGAAAAAACAACTGCCTCGCTTTCGCCGTGTGGCAAGTCGCCGCCTTAAATTAATACGGCGGGGGGGGGCCGTTTCGCTTCATTCGCGTCACGGGTAGAGTTCGCCTCCAAACCACTCGGTTTACCCGCATAATCCCGGCCACGTTACCTGCTCACATTTCCCAAAGTTTGGCCAAAGGCACGGCAAGAAACCGCGGATCACCCAAAGCGAAGGTGTTTACCCCCGCGTGGAAAAGAATCCCGCCCGCGAAGTCGTCGCCACACTGTGCCGCGAGTCGTCGTAGCCCGGAGGCATCCGCCGCCGAGGGGGTGGCGGTGGCTTTGACCTCTACGCCCCAAGTGCGAGTGCCCCGCGTTAGCACCACATCGACTTCGACCTGATCCTTGTCGCGGTAATGCCAGAAGCTCAGGTCCGGATCGGTCCATCCCGCCTGCGCCATGAGTTCTTGTAGAACATAGGATTCAAGCAGATGCCCGAAACGATCCCTCCGCGCGGGCCAATCCTCTATGCTGAGCGACGCCAGCGAGGCAGCGAGGCCAGTATCGATGAAATGCACTTTTGGGGTTTTGATCAGCCGCTTAGCCTCATGCCGATGCCAAGGCTGAAGACGCCGAACGAGGTAGAGGCGTTCGCAGGCCGTGAGGTGGTGCTCCACCGTCTCGCGACGCAGGTCAAGTTCGTTGCCGAGGGTCGTGAGGTTGAGGAGTTCGCCGGTGCGCAGCGCAAGGAGGGTCAGCAGCCGCGACAGGTCACGTGGTTCCTTCACGCGCGCGACGTCCTGCACGTCGCGCTCCAGCAGCGCACGAAGGTAATCGCGATGCCAAGCGCGGGCACGGGCCGGAGTGCGTAAACGCGGTTCCGGAAAACCTCCTGCCACAATACGAGCCGCCAACCCGGACGGATCGGGTATCGCTCGATCGGTGACCAGTGAGGGCTGAAGTCGGCCTGCCAACCAAGCGGCGAGAAAGCCTCCGGGCGCACGGTTCATTTCGGCGGCGGTGAGAGGATGCAGTTCCAGCACAGTCATGCGGCCAGCCAGGGAATCGCCGAGCTTAGGCAGGAGCAGCAGATTGGCCGAACCGGTGAGCAGGAACCGCCCCGGGCGCCGGTCACGATCCACGGAAAGCTTAATGGCACGGAGTAACTCGGGGGCACGCTGGATCTCATCAATGATGACGGGGTCGGGCAGCGCGGCCATAAAGCCGTTAGGATCGCTCCGGGCCAAGGCCAGCGCATCGGCGTCATCAAGAGTCACATAACCGTAGTTCGGACCGAGGATGCGGACGAGCGTGGTTTTGCCACATTGGCGCGGGCCGATGAGGCACACCACGGGCGTATCGGCAAGGGCTGCGAGTAACGCCGACGCAAGGGCACGGGGCAAAGGAGTGTCGTCCATATGCGGCATAGCAGTGCGTCTAAACGCCGGTTTGTCTAGCGTCCAATTGCTGGCTTTAAACCCTAGAGGTGATGAATTCCGCTTAGATTACCACCGGCAGGCAACGGGGCCGACCCGACGCATTGGATTCATCACGATTCAGCTCGGAATCAAATGGGAACGTACGTTAGTCCAGAATTTTTCCGAGTTGAGCAGTGAAATGCACCCTTGCACTGGCGCAAAACGCGCCTGCCGATTTCCCCTCCGGCCGCTCAAAACTCCACCATGGCCTTCAGTAGGTAGTGATCGGACCACTCCGCCTTGAGCGTGTCATTGGGGCGTTTGGGGTATCTTTGCGTGACCGCAGCTGCTGAAGGATGACTTCGGCCTCTGCTTGCTTTAGCCCGTGGTAGGGCGCGGATGTTAGCGCGAAATTCTCAGCTGTTCCGGCGCGCAGCGAGTCGGAGGTCGCGGACGCGGGCTGGGCTCGATCCTCCTGGGTAGCACCCCAAAGGCCACAATTACACAGCGTTGACACAATAGCCAATCAACTGCCAGTCATGGCTTATGATTACCCGAATCGCCCTAAGTGCCGCTCGCCGGATGCTGGCTGGCAACTATGTGCTGGCGCTGATCGGGCCGCGGCAGGCGGGTAAAACCACCCTCGCTCGCCTGCTCATGCCGGAGCGCCCCTACGTGTCGCTGGAAGACCCCGATGTGCGCGCCCGCGCCCATGAGGATCCCCGTGGGCTTTTGGCGGAATTGCCCGAGGGTGGCATCCTCGACGAGGTGCAGCACTGCCCCGCGCTGCTGTCCTATTTGCAGACCTGGGTGGATGCCCGCCGCCAGCCCGGTGAATGGATCATCACCGGCTCCAATCAGTTTTCCCTGCACCAAGCCACCGTGCAGAGTCTCGCCGGTCGGGTGGGCCTGCTCACTCTGCTGCCGCTGGCCTGGCCGGAGTTACAGCAGGCCGGCCTCGCCCCCGCGACGTGGGAGCAGGCGGTGCTCACCTCGGCATTCCCTCCGCTCTATGACCGCCCGCTCGAACCCGCCGCTTGGCTGCGCGACTACTTAGCCACCTACGTCGAGCGCGATGTGCGGCTGGCTCACAATATCCAAAACCTCGCCGCCTTCCGCCGCTTCCTCGGGCTTTGCGCCGGGCGTACGGGGCAACTGCTCAACCTCGCCGCCCTCGGGGCCGACGCCGGCATCGACCAGCGTACCGCCCGCACGTGGCTGACGTTATTAGAAACCAGTTTCCTGGTCACCGTGCTGCCGCCCTATTTCCGCAACCCCAACCAGCGTCTGGTCAAGACCCCCAAACTCTACTTCACCGACGCCGGACTGGCCGCCTCGCTGCTGGGCGTGCGCGAGGTGGGGCAACTGCACAGCCACCCCCTGCGTGGAGCACTGTTTGAAACCTGGGTGGTGGCCGAGCTACTCAAGGCCGCCTACAACCGGGGCGAGTCCCCGGGTCTTAGTTTTTATCGCACCCGCGATGGACTCGAGGTCGACCTGATCGCCGAAACCCCGCAAGGCTTGCACGCCATCGAACTCAAATCGGGAGCCACGGTGGCCAGCGATTTTTTTGACGCCTTCGCCCCCCTGCGTCACCAACTCGACGGCAAGTCACCGCCGCTGGTGGGCACGTGGCTGGTTTATGGCGGCGAACGCGCCGAGCATCGCCCGCAGGCCCGGGTCTTGCCCTGGGCCCAAATCGGTGAACTCGGCGCGGCGCTCACCGGTCTGCCACCCGCCGATTAACGAACCTTAAAACCCAACCCGCTGAAAAAGAAATATGCGGATCGAATAATACGACTCCTCCCCCGGTCCCAACTCCACTCAGTCAACCGTTATCCGACATTCCCTAAAAAAGTCCTCATTGGCTGCCCGACATGGATTCGAACCATGACTAGGTGAGTCAAAGTCACCTGTGCTGCCATTACACCATCAGGCAATGAGGAAGGGGAAACGTGCCGCCCGTAGCTCTGGCGTCAAGGCTTGAGATGCAGCCGGGAGGCGGATTCGCGCTTTTCGCCCGGATTAATTCCATCGGCTTGATGAATTTGGACTTCGGCCCGGTGTAGGCACGACTGGTGGTCGGGCCTGTAGACCCTGCTGCCGCTCA
>CAMBUJ010000157.1 GCA_945871005.1 Opitutus sp. GAS368
CTCCTCAGCTGCCTTCAGCCGCTACCCACAGCATTCCGTGAAGAACCCTATGATGGCGGCTTGTTGGGGGGCATAGCCGAAATCAATGGCGCATCCGCCGACATGCGCGATGACGTTGCGTTCAAACCGCACGTTCGCTGAATGCTGTATAGAGATAGCGCCGTCGGTTTTTTTAACAGCCGCGGGTGTATTGACCCACAATACGCCCGTCTGGTTGTCCGCGTAACCCTGGTCGCCGCTGGGGAATAGCCAGGTGGCGTAGGCAAATGTGAGCCCTTTAAACTGGAGGTTGCGAATGCGTTGTTGGGAGCTGGTGCCGTGGGCGTAAATGAACTTTTCAAGTACGGGCAGTACGATGTTGCTCTGGGCGATGACTTCATCCGCGCGTGGGATGTAATAGACGAAATTCTCGCTGCGATCGAGGTACCACTGGCCGGGCTGGGTTAAGAGTTCATAGGCATTTTCAACCCATTCGACGGTGTTCATCTGCTGGGTGCCGCTACCATGCAGGGGGCGGCCGGGATTGGGCGATTTGCCTGCGTTTAACCAACCGGGGGTTTTCATATCGACCCGGACGGCTGAAACCGGAGTCGGGTCAGGAATCGGGGCAGGAGCGGGCTCGCCCGGCTTGGGCTTTTTAACCGGCTTGGGGAGGGGCGTGACCGTGTCGAGGGTAATGGTGGCGACCCCGCAACGCAGGTGTTTCCAGGAACTGCGGGAGACAATTTCGATGTCGGCCGGGTTGCGCCATTTGGCGACCGAAAGATCCATGCAGCCCCAGCCCGATTTGGTTCTAAACCAGTCCTTGGGTTTCAGCTCCCCGCGGGCCCGTTGGGCACGCACGCCGTTGACGTAGAGTTGACGGGATTGCGTCCCAGCTGGCACGGCAGTGCGGTAAATATTCTTTTCTTTATCAAAGAGTTTCCAGTCCTGAAGCACTAAACCGCCGCTCAGAATGGGGCGGGCGCCTGGGGCGGCCTGATAAATGATATTAAAGCCGTTATTGCCCGAGTCGTGAATGGAATCGTTTTCAATCAACTCGAACGGTTCGGTGAGGTTATAGAGGCCACCGGCAAGTTGGACCACGATATCGCCGGTCATGGTCGTATTGATCGTGCGAACCTGGTCACGCGCGCCGGTGAGGGAGGTCGGCGAAGCCGCTGAGAGGCCGGTGCCGCTGCCGGCGGGTGCGACGTAAAGGACGGTTTGGACGGGATTGGCCGAGGCGGTGGTAACCGCTAACGCAACCAAGCACAGCGCGGCGCAATGGGAGAAGAAAGACCTGCGGGATCTTGGGGGTAAGTGAGTTGCGGTGAGCATAGGAGCGTTAATGGTGGTTAGTTCTAACGTTAGACCAGGGGATTCAGTCGTTTTTCAGCCTCTGGGGGGTGGCGGGCTGCGTAAGAAGTTTCGACAGTAATTTCCTTGTTCGTTAATAAAAATGATGGATTTTGATCATTTAAGGCGGAAGCATACCAGAATATCCCAGATAAATGTGTTTCTTGGGAAAAAATCAGAGTGGTTTACCACGAACTGCACGAATTACACGAAAGGCGGAGGTGGAGGTCGGAAATCAATCCACAGAGTTTTTTGAACGCTAATGATCGCTAGTGAACGCTAATGATGGGGGTATTCCTTCGCCCCCTTCTGATCCTTCGCGAGACAATGGTCGGGATTTAGCCTCGTTATTATTTCGTTTCGTGGGTAAAAATCGGAATGGTCTCGCGAAGTACGATCCAAGGGGGGGGGAGGGCGATCCGGTTTAACCACTGATGCCCACTTATATACACTTATTAGTACGAATCCGCATTGAATTTATTGACCGCTAATGGACGCTAATCGGCGCTAATTTTGGAGGACGGATCCAGACTATAGTTGCCCACGGAACACACGGAATACACGGAAGAATCTAACCAGTGGCTGATTCTTTTTATTCTGTGTATTCCGTGATGGTATGCGTTCAATCCGAAAGGAACAAACTTGTTAAGCAAAGCGACGCATGGCAGTAAGGAAACCAACTCGTGGGTGAACTCGTGTGAAACCCGCAAGTAGCAACTGAAGACGCCCGATGAATACACTGGAGTAACTCTCCGTTTCTGTGATTGGGCGCCGACGGAACACACCCACATGGTGCAAAACCGAATACCTGATTGTCCAGTGGCCGTCTGCTGTCATGCGCCGCTTGCTTAACATCAAAACTCGTAGTCTATGAACGAAGAAAATGGCAAGAGAATCATCGGGCTGGATATGCATCCGGACGTGTTTGCGGCGGCGGCGCTCAGCGCTGATCAAAGCCGGCAAAACGCGGACTGGGTGCAGGACCGTATGCCCACCGCAGGGCTGGAAGCCTGGGCCAAAAAGCAGCTAAGAAAAGAAGACGTGGTGGTGCTGGAGGCCTCCGGCAACAGTTTCGCAGTGGCGACGCGCCTGCACGCGATCGGCTTTACCGCGTTGGTGCTGGAAAGTGCCCAGGCCGGCAAGATCCGGGACAACTTCTGCAATGACGACCGACATAGCGCAGTGAAGCTGGCCAAGGTCTACCGTAGCGGAATGGCCAAGGTGGTCTGGCAACCCGACGCGAAGACGCTTGAATACAGGGAAGTGTTTTTCGCCCACCGCAACGCGGTGAAAGATGCAACGCGTTGCCGCAACCGCATCCACTCTTTCCTCAATGAACATTGCGTGCGCCTTAAGCCGGGCGTGCGTCTCACCGCAGCCAGTGGGGAAGCGACGGCGAAGGCCGCCAAAGAGTGGACGATCCTCCAGTTCGAGTTACTCAGCCAGAAGTTCTCCCAGTTGCGCGAAGTCGAGTCCCGCCGCAACCAACTGGAGCGGATCATGGTACGTGAACTCGTCGGGGCCCCCCATTGGGCCAGACTATGGCGCTTGATGGGCATACGCCACCGGGTGGCCTTTGCCCTGATGGCGATGATTGGCGACGTGCATCGTTTTGCCACGGCGAAAAAGCTAGTCGGTTACATCGGCCTGGCACCCCGCAAGGATCAGTCCGGAAATGACAAAAAGGGCTATGATAAAGGAGTGGGCAACTTTGGCCGGGGCGATCTGCGGGGCTTGTTGATACAAAGCGCTCACAACGCTTTAATCCAGCGCGACAGTCCGTTGCATAAATGGGGCTGGAAACTACTCATGAAGAAACACCGTAACGAGGCGGCCGCGGCAGTGGCACGCAAGCTCACCGTCTCTATCTGGCACCTCCTCATGGGGCACTTCTCCCCGCTACTTGAAGCGACCGAGCACCTGCACGCCAAACTGCTCAAACTAGCCACCGTCATCGGTAAGGACGGGCTCGCCTCCCTTGGCTTCGCCAACCGCGAGGCCTTCGTAACCGCCCAAATCAAATCCATACAACTTTCCACTTGATTGACCGCATACCTGTGTTCCGTGGGCAAAAATCAGAATTGTTAACCACGAAACACACGAACTACACGAAAAGCGGAGATGGACCGGTTTTAACCACTAATGTACACTAATCGGCACTAATTAAACCTGTTTTGATTAGTGTATCTTAGTGTTGATTAGTGGTTAAACTGGATTGGCTTATTTGATGGGATACAAGCGGTACAACCGTACGCCGTGACCGGGGATGGTCAGGGCGACTTTACCGTTACCAGCATCAATCGTGGCAATGTCTTGCTGGCGCCAGACATCGCGTACTCGGTATTTGCCCTTCAAGCCCAACTTTGCGAATTCGGCAAAATCCTGCTTCAGCTCACCCGTATACATATTAAAGAAACCGACAGCCAAACTGCCGTCTTCCATGGGCTTGGGATACACCCGCAGATCGCCCGCGGTTAACGTGCAGGTGGCCTGGATGCCGAGCGGATCCTGATTGATCGCAATGACTTCGTCGTTGCTGATCAGGCTATAGGTGAAATCGTCCAGTTTGGTCATGTCCAGACCGATGAGTAGCGGCGCGGAGAACAGCGACCAGAGACTGACTTGGGTATATTGTTCGTCGGGTGCCATGCGGGTCGGACGGATTTTGCGCTCCCAACCGCCCACTTGCCCAATCACCAGCGTGTCGGGATCGTTCCACTGGCCGGGTTTTTGATACGGTGCGGTTTCATCATGATAATAAAAGCCGATTTTGGTCATGCTCTCCCAGGTGTCCATGATGTCGATGGTGGTGCGCCAGCTGTTGCCGTGCACCGATGCGCCCCATTTCCACGGATAGGCCCGGCCATATTGGCAGAGGGAATAATAAATGTCCCGGTTTTGCGCGCGTAGGTGTTCGCCCATCAGGCGGTAGGGATATAGCATGCCCTCGGGGCGATCCGTCTCGATGAAATCCCAGTTCGGATAAGCGATTTTACCGTCGGCAAGTTTCTCCTGTTTGACCTCGGTGTAGAAACAATAGTCGTATTTGAGGTAGTCGAAACCCCAGCGCGCGTAGGTTTCGGCGTCCTGCTTTTCGTGTTTATAGCTGCCAGCGGTGTTGCCACAGGCGTAAGGTCCAGGGGAGGAATAAAGGCCGGCCTTCAAGCCGAGGGAGTGGATCGTATCGACCATGGCCTTCATGTCGGGGAAACGCGTGTTGGGCTGGATCTCACCGTCGGCTTTACGCAACGGGGCCTGCTTTTCCGGATCTAAAAAGCGGTCCTTGTTTTTCGCCCAATAAGGGTCTTGGGCCGAGCGCTGATTCTGCCAGCTGTCGTCCAAGTTGATATAAGACCAGCCGTGGTTGATCAGGCCGGTGGAGACCATCAGGTGAGCAGCCTGCTCGATGTCTTTTTGCCAGGCCGCGTGGCCATAAACCGTCCAACTGTTCCAGCCCATCGGCGGGGTGAGGGCGATTTGGTCGCCGCAGACAAAGCGGAATTTTTTCTCGTTGGTGCCCAGGCTGTTTTTGGCCACGAGCGTGACGGTGTAGTCACCCTTGGCGGCGATTTTACCGGTGATATGCCCGGTTTTTTCATCGACGGACAAGCCGGCCGGCAGGTTTTTGGCGGCAAAACTCATGGGCCGTTTGCCGGTGGCGGGAATCGCAAAGAGGACCGGGGAGCCGGGGCGGACACCATAAACCGAGGTGCCGTTGATGCGCGGTGTTTCGGGAGCTTTAGGGGTGAGAATATAGGGTTCCACCTTGGCCAGTTTGGCTTCACCGGCGGTAGGTTTTTCGCCCACGACCTCGAATTTGGCATCGGCCCAGTTGGCGTTGTCCTGGAAGCGGTAGTTGCCACCCCAACCCACCTGGAGGACGAGGGATTTTAGGCCGGTGAGATCGACGCTGAAAGCCTTCGGCTTATCGCCAGCGCGCATCACGCCGCTCTCCCAGAGGCGTTTGCCATCGCCGATGACAAAGAATTCGGCGCTGGCGACCTTGGATTTGATCATTTCGTCGTCGATGCCGACGCTGGCCGAGAAGCGGGTGGAGCCGCCGTTGAGACGGATGTATAAAACGCTTTCGGAGCGGGTGCCCAGGCCGCGTTCGAATTTCACCCCGCCGATGGACATCGGGTTGCCATCGAGGGATTTGTTACGCTGGGGTTTACCCGGGTATTGGTAGATTTTTTCGATGGCCAGTTCATCGAGCCAAACGGTGGACGGCGCGGCGCAGGCAAGTGAGTGGAGGGCACCGGTTAATAGGAGCAACGCGGCAAGACGGCCTACTAGCGGTTGGGTGAGTCTGTTTATGATCATGGGAAAAAGGTGGGCCTAATTGGTGAAAAACGGAAACGGGGCGGTCGCGGGGATCGTATTTATTTAACCGCTCATGAACGCTAAGAGCCGCTAATAAAGACGCGGACATCGGACTAACAGGTCTCAATACTCGGGTTTTTGTAGCCGCCGCGACATGCCTAATTTCTACATCTCGAGCTTTTTAGCCGCGAAAGAACGCAGGGATCGCAAAGAATACAGGGATTTTTCTTTGCGCCCCTTGCGTTCTTTTGCTGCCAAACTGCCTTGGTTGGTTCCGATCCAGTCATTGGCCTTACTTAACGTGATGCTTGATTTTGCGGTTGCGCGTACTGGTCGGCCGAGTCCGAGATCCGGCTCACGCGCAGGCCCGAGGCGGAGTGGGTAATGATCACCAGCACCCGCTTGTCATGACTGACCACCCAATTGTTACTATAAATCACCACCGGACCGTCGCCGGTTAACGCCACCAGCATGGTGTTGCGGACTTCGGGTTCGGAGGTGGACTTGGCTTTCATGTCCGCTGCTTCGATTCCTTTGGCGGGGATTTTTAATTTCTCCTCACCGTACTTGGCGTACAGATCGGTTTCGGTCAGGTTGATGAAGCGGCAGGTATTAAAGGGGAACGATTTGGGGTCGTCGGCAAGGGCCACCGCTTTGAGTGCATCCCCGCTTTCACCGCTTTTGCGCAACACGATCAGCGGCCAGGGGCCGGCACTGGTGAGGTTGGCAACAGCCACCACCTTGCGAACCATTTTACCCTCCGGGCCGGGTACGAGTTTATATAAGGCAAGCTCGTTTCTTTTTTCAAAGGCATAAAAGGGGGAGCGTGCCGAGTGGGTGACCATCAATTTTACATCTTTGCCCTGGTGCTCATAGTATAAATCGGTGGGTGACACTTCCCAGCCAAAGGTGCGGAATTGGAGTTTTTCCGCAGCACTCGGGGTTTGCGCCAAAGCGCAATTGAGGCCGAATATAAAACCTAAAAGGGCGATGAGTTTAAAGGTCATTGGTGGAGAGCCAGCGGAAGCCGATGATTTTAAAGCGGCGGCCGAAGTTGGTATTGTTTGAGTTGAGCAAAGTGAGGTCGGTGGCTGCGCCGAGGGTGGCGAGCGCGGTATCGGCCGGATCGACAAAGTCGGGCACGCGCTGGACCACCGCTTCGGCCCAGGCCTTGCCTTGGGTCTGGCCGGTCGCGGGATTGACGCCTTCGCCGTAGGTGCGAATGACAAAAGTGTCGGAGCGCACGGTCATGGCCGGTGAAAATGCTTGGACGATATCCTGCTGCATCAAATACCCCGGCATGCCCACGGTGGAGTTGAGGGTGTTGCCTTTGCCGTCTTTTAAATTGGAGCCAACGATGGCAGGACCGACCTTGGTATTATTATTACTGCCGTAATTGATGCGCAGACCTGTATCCCCATTCTGCAGAGTGACGGGGGCACCGGCACTTTTAATCGCATCATTGATGGTGGTGTTGTCGATCGCGGCTTGTAAACAACCCATACGAGTCAGGGCGGAGTCAGGGCCGAGGCGGCGATTGAGGAAATCGGACATGCTGAGGAAGGGACCGCGGAGTTTAACCTGTTGGACAATTTGGGTGGCCAAATCGGTTAATTCCGTATCGGAAAGGGCTCGGTTACCTTCCCAGGCTTTATTGACTTCACCGTTTGCGGAGGCGGCCCAAAACCGGGGG
>CAMBUJ010000158.1 GCA_945871005.1 Opitutus sp. GAS368
CGGTGTCGGCGCCGGCCAGATGGCGCGGGTGGACAGCTCCAAGGTGGCGGTGTGGAAGGCCGGCGAGGCCAAGCTCGACCTGCACGGTTCGGTGGTGGTTTCCGAGGCGTTGTTCCCGTTTGCTGACGGCCTGATTGCCGCCGCTGAAGCCGGGGCGACCGCCGCGATCCAACCCGGTGGCAGCGTGCGTGACGCCGAGGTGATCGCCGCCGCTGACGAGCGCGGCATGGCTATGGTGTTCACCAGCATCCGCCATTTTAAACACTGAGTTTACCGCTCAGTGCCGAGATCCAAGACCCGACGCATGGCGTCGGGTCTTTTTTTTTGCGTGGCGACGCCGTTGTTCGCCCGATCTCAGCCTGCGGTTGGACGGGCGGTTGGCTGACCGACGGCGGCCAAAAACCGCGCTTTTTCTTCCGTATCAGCAAAGGCCCGCAGCGGCAGCACGCACGGCGCCCGCTCGCCAAACGACAACTCGAGCCAGCGCCCGTCTTCATGCACGCCGGTCAGCTCGGACAGGGGGTAGGTATACGTTAACCCGGCGCTCGTGCCGATGAGTTGCCGGGCTTTGATTTCCCAGTGGGTGGGGCGTGGCCACGGGCCTTTGAGTTCACTCGCGACGTAGCGGGTGATACGGCGGCGCACCGAGCCCTTATAAACGAGCAAGAACAGCCCGGCTCCCCACGCCGCGGCGGCGAAACAGATCAGGGGGAGGTTGACGTTGGGCTTGGCGTTAAACCCAAGCAGGGCAAAGAAGCCAAAAGCCCCCGCGCAGATCACGGCGCCGCGCCAGCGCTGGGTCGCGTAAATGCGGCCTTTTAGAAAAAGGCGCAACGGGGCCTCGGAGGCTTCGGCCAGTGTGGAGTCGAAAGTGATTTTCATGGGCGCAGCTGAACAGGCGGTCGGGCGGCTTTTCTGCGGTCGGGTCAGGGCTAGGGCAACGTTGGTTTCCGCGTCAGCGCGCAAAATCCGGGGGCGACTGGGGCCGCCCGATTGTTACCCGTGCGTGCGGCGGCCTTGCGTGTGGGCCGCGGGCGCGCATGGTCTGCGGGTTTTACGCCATGAAACCGCACTACAATCTCGCCGAAACCCGCACGCCCGACGGGGCCCGTCTCTCGCTCCATGAGCATGACGGCAGCTATTGCGTGCGCCTCAATGGTCAGGACCTCATGCACTCGTCCACCAGTGCCTCCGAGGTGCTGCTCGGCGAACTCGCCCACACCCTGATCGACACCAAGGCGCCCACCCGCACCCTGATCGGCGGCATGGGGCTGGGTTATACGCTCAAGGCAGTGCTGGCCAAGGCCGGCCCCAAGGCGGTGGTCGAGGTGGGCGAACTCATGCCCGAGGTGATCGAGTGGAACCGCACGTTTATGGCCAACCTCAATGGCAAACTCTTGGACGATCCCCGCGTGCAGGTTCGCCTCGGCGACGTGGTGATCACGATTCAGAAGGCCCGCCCCAATTCCTACGACGCGATCCTGCTCGATGTGGACAACGGTCCGATCCCGATGGTGCACGCGGGCAACTTTCGCCTCTACGGCCCGCGCGGGCTGGAGGCGATTAAGTCCAAACTGCGGCCGGGCGGGCGGCTGGCGATTTGGTCGGCCAGCCCCGACCACACCTTTGAAAAACGCCTGCGCGCCGCCGGCTTCGTGGCGCAGGCGATTCCCGCCAAGTTGTTCCCCACCGCCAAACGCAGCGCCTACGTGATCTACGTCGGCGACAAGCCGCTGGAGGAACCGGTCAAGAAGTGACGTAGCGGCGGTGGAAGCGGATTCATTTTTTAACGCAAAGCCGCAAAGGGCGGAGAAGAGCGCCAAGATATTCAGGCCTGAACTTTGCGTCCTTCGATTTCCACTTGGCGTCTTTGCGTTAAAATCCGTCGCGCTAAACTAGGCCCAGAAATCGCATCTCTGTCCTACGGTGATTCCTCCTGCCAGCCTACACCTTCGGCCGCGGCCGCAGGTGGGCCATTCCGCCGTCCACCGACCAGATTTGCCCAGTCACCCAGTCAGCATCGGCCGACACCAGCCAGGCGATCAGGCTGCCAACGTTGCCCGCCCGCCCGATTTTCCCCAGGGGGTGCATTTTTTCCGACATCTGCCGCGCCTGCTCCGAGCCGAGCAGCCCTGCCGCCAGCGGCGTGTCCACCAAACCCGGGGCGACCGCGTTCACGCGCACGCCCTTGTTCGCGTAACTAGCCGCCGCCGCCAGCACCAGTCCGTTGACCCCGCCCTTGGCTGCCGCGATCGCCTCGTGGTTGGGCAGCCCGGCCTGCGCCGCCACCGAGCTGATCATTATGATCGAGCCGCCCTGCGCCTGAATCGGAACCACGGCCGCTTTTAACCCGTAAAAGGCCGAATTGAGGTTCAGATCCATGACCCGCTGCCAGTCCGCCAGCGAGGTCAGATGCGCCGGTTTCAGCAGGATGGATCCAACCGCGTGCACATAGGCGTCGAGCCGGCCGAAGCGCTCCAAAGTTGATTTCACCGCGGCCTCGACTTCGGCGGGCTGGGTGGCGTCAGCCACCACCGTGTGCAAGGCAGGCAGCTCGGTTTGCAAGGCGGCGAGTTTGTCCGCGCCACGGGCGAAGCCGGCGACTTGCCAGCCGGCCTCGCTCAAGCGGCGGGCGACATCCGCGCCGATCCCACCGGTGACTCCGGCGATAAGGATAACCGGTTGGGTTGGGGCAGGGGTTACAGAGTCAGATAACGGGTTGGTCATGAGGTGAGGTGTGGGTAGTTAAATTTTCAGGTCTTTGGCGTAGCCGGTGAGTTCCAGGTAGGCTGAGCCGATCTCGCGCCCGTCGGCATCGAGCACCCGGCAGGCGCCCTCCCAATAAGAAATTCCGTCGCGCTTGCCGCCGAGCTCCTGGTCCTTCGCCAGCGGCACCAAGGTGAGCGCCACGCGCTTTCCGCTCGCCGGGTCGGTGCTGGTTAAGCGCACCCGCACCGGATAAACCGCGCCCGTCGCCGGACTGGTCCAACGCTCCAGCACCTCCCACTGAAAATCGCTTTTACGGGGCACCCCGGCGGCGTCCACCCAGGTCAACGTCGAAGCCGGATCGGCCGAGCCGTCGCGCAGTCGCATTCGGTAAAACATCAGCTCGCGGCCGTCGTTAAGGTGAATGCCCGCCCAGTCCCAGCCGACCTGGTTTTCGTCGAGCTGACTGCTGCTGATTTCGTGGTCCATCCACGACTCCCCGGTCACCGCGAGGGTTTCCTCGCCGACGGTGAGTACGCCCTCGGTGCGTAGGCGCGGAAAGGTCAGGTAATAACTCGCCGCGGTCGGCGCCGCGCCTTTGCGCGAGATCCCGTTTTCGCCGAACACCACCAGCGGTTTGGTCGGCGCCAAGGTGAAGGCAAAGCCCACCTCGCCTCGCACTGCGCCACGGAGTTCGAGGCGTTCGCCGGCGGGCGCGTCTGCCGTGGAGGGAAGCAGGCGCAGCGACCACGGGCCGTTTTTGACATCGAGGGTGGCGGTGGCTGCACCGGCGTCCCAGCCCTCGCGGTTGAGCCGTTCCTGGTGGTAAAACTGGCCGCTTTTTCCGTCGATCAGCGCCATGTGGGCGAGGTGAAACTGGACGGTTTTGTCCGGCGAAGCGCTGCGGAAAAACGTCGCCTGATAACCAAAGCGCCGCCCGCGGTCGGCGGTGAACAGGTGGCCGGTCACATACCACCACTCGATTTTAAATTCGGGGTGCGAGCCGTGGTCGCGCGGGAAAACGAAAACCCTACCCGGCTGAGGCACCGCAAACCCCTCGGCGGTGGTCAGCGGCATCTCGGCGGCTTGCCCACGAAATGACACGAATAAGCACGAAAGAACGAAACAGCCTAAAAGTCTGCTGGTTTGGAGGGATTTCATTTCGTGTCGTTTCGTGTGTTTCGTGGGCAATGAACAGCGTAGCGAGTAGCGGGTAGCGAGTAGTGAGTAGGCGGATCATCGTTCCGGACTTCGCGGAACTTCGGCTCGACTTCGCGGTTGAAAAATCGCTCCGTTTTTTCGTGTCGTTTCGTGTGTTTCGTGGGCAAAACTCCGGTTCATTCCTCGCGGTCCGCCGGCAGGTCGGCGCCCCAGCGGCCGACCGCGTAGCCGACCAATCCGCCGGTCACCGTCACCGCCGCCCCGAGCAGCAGCAGCGCACCGACCGGGAACGCGGTTGAAAGGGTCCAGCCAAAGGATTGTTTGTTGATTACATGGATGAGCAGCCAGCCCAGCGCCACGCTGAGCGCGAGTCCGCTGAGCACCGCGCAGGCCGACACCGCCAGGCCTTCGACCGCGGCGGCTCTAGCGATTTGCTGCCGGCGAAACCCGAGTGCGCGCAACGTGGTCAGTTCGTCGCGGCGGTCGAGCAGCACGCTAATCAGGGTCAGCGCCAGTCCGGTCATCGCCACGGCCACCCCGATTACCTCCAGCGCGTGAGTAATGGCAAAGGTCTGCCGAAACACCCGCAGCACCTCGGCGCGCAGCTTGGCGTTGGTGAAAATCGACAGCCCCGGATAACGCTGAAGCAGCTCCGCGCGCAGTGCCTCGGGGTTGACCCCCGGTTGCACGTAGAGCGCGACATTGCTGACCGAGTCCTCGGCGAACCAACGCTGGATCTGGCGGCGGGTCATCAAAATCGAGCCACGCTCATTGCCGTAATCGGCAAACACTCCCGCGACCACCACCGGGCGCACGCCCGCCGGGGTGGGTAGGCGCAGGGTGTCGCCCACGCCGACCTGAAAGCGCGCGGTAAAACTTTCGCTGACCAAGGCGAGGTGGGCGTTGCGCGCCGGGTCAAACATCGCGTCGTCGCGCGGCGCCGTGATCCAAGGCAGATCCGGGCGGACCGCAGGGTTTTCCAGATCGGCGCCCGAGAGCAGGGTGGGAATGCCGTCCACTTCAATAAAGTGGGCAATCAACACCGCCGAGCGCGCCACGGCCGGATGGTCGGCCAACGCCTTCGCGGTGGTGGCGGAAATCCGATTTTGCGCCGAGGCGCTTTGGGCGCCGGCGCTGCTAATATAGAGATCGGCCTGCAACGCGCGTTTCACCCAGCCCTGCATGGTCTGCTCAAAGCTCGCCACCAGGATGGTCATGCCGGCGGTCATGCCGATGGCGCACACCAGCGCGGCCGCTGCCAACCGGTGCCGACCCGAGGGCTGGCGCAGGTGACCGAGCGCGATTTTCACGCTCACAAAGCGTTCGCCCAGTCCGCGCCCCAACCGGGCCAGCGGTGGTAATAAAAAGGCTGCGACGACGCCGATGCCAAAAATCCACAAAAACGCCGCCGCATACCCGGCCAAGGGGAAGCGCCCTCCGCCGGCCAACGCCACCGGCGGCAGTTGCGCGCAGAGAATGCCCGCGGCGACAAAGCCGAGGCCGAGCGCGAGATTGCGGCCGAGGCGCGGGCCGGCGGCGGGGCGGGCGCTGCGTTGCAACACCTGGGCGGGCGGGGTGCGTGCGGCCTCGCGGGCCGGCCAGAAACCGGCGACCAGCGCTGCGCCCACGCCGAGCGCCAGACCGAGAAAAACTTCGGCCAAGGTGAGCTGGGCCGAGGCCACGGTGGTCGCATAATAGAGTGCGTTAATCGTCTGGGCGACGGCGCGCACCGCCAGTTGTGCTCCAGCCCAGCCGAGGACCAGGCCGAGCGCTCCACCGGCCAGCCCAAGCAGGGCGGACTCAACCAACCACAAGCGGCGGATCGCGCGTTCCTCCACGCCGAGCGAGCGCAGGATGGCGATTTCGGGCCGGCGGCGGACCACCGCGCCGTCGAGCGCCTGGAAAATCAAATACAAGCCGGTGAGCAGCGCGATCAGTGAGAGGATCGTGAGGTTGAGGCTAAAGGCGCGGGTCATCGCCTCGGCGGCTTCGCGACGAGCTCCGGGCGGGGCGACCGTCCAGCGGGCACTTTCGCCGGCGCTGGCGGCGACGGGGCGAGCGAGGGTTTCCAAGACGGCGCGGACCTCGGCGCGGCGTTGCTCCAGACGCGGGCCGCCCTCGACTACGAATTCGACCCGGTCGATGCGGCCGGTTTTGCCGCTGATTTGTTGCAGCGCCGCGAGGTCGGCGATCATCAAAGTGGCGGGGGCGCGGGGAGCGTCGGGTGCGGTCGGAATCAGCCCGGCGACCGGCAGGACGCGAATGGTTTCGTCGATCACCAGCGCGATTTCGGTGGGCGGGGTGGGGGCGTAGTCGGCGCTGATCCAGACCTGCGGGCCGCGGTTAAAGGTTTCCCAAAACGCATTATTGCCAGTGGGGAAAAACGCGCGGTCCTGGGGGCGAGCGAGGTTGGCCACCCCGAGCAGATCGACTCCGAGCAAGGTGTAGGTGGTGCGGCCGAGTTTGGTGGTGTCGGTGGGCGAAGGCGGGGTGGCGCCAGTGACTTCGACCACCGGAATGATGTGGACGGGGCGCGGGCCGAGGGCGGCGCGCAATTCGGGCAGCACGCCTTCGGGGAAACTGCCGGTGGGCGACTCGATCACCCAGTCGCTTTGGCCGGTGAGCGTATCGGTGAAATTGGAAAAACTGCTGACCGCGGCGCGGTTGGCCAGACGCACGGCGACGAAGACCGAGACGCCGAGGGCGAGGATGAGGACGAGCAGGGCGCTTTGTTTCGGCGCCAGCCGCCAGTGGCGGAGCGTGAAGTGGCGCAGCAGAAAGGTGAGCAGCGGCACGTTCATGTGCGGTCAACGATGCGCCCGTCGCGCAGGTGGATGCGGTTTTGGCAGATCGCGGCCGCCTCCTCGCTGTGGGTAACCAAAATCAGCGCGGTACGGGTCTCGTCGGTCAGCTCGCGCAGGAGGGCGAGGATGTTGGCCCCGTTGACGGAATCGAGGTTGCCGGTGGGCTCGTCGGCCAAAATCAGGTCAGGCTGGTGAATCAAGGCGCGGGCGATGGCGATGCGCTGCTGTTCACCGCCGGAGAGCTGGGCGGGCAGGGCAGCAGCGCGGTGGGTCAGGCCGATGCGCTCAAGAAACCCCTGGACGTGGCGGCGGCGTTCGGGGGCGGCGACCCCAAGCAGGTGCAGGGGAAGGGCGATGTTTTCCTCAGCGGTGAGGGTGGGCAGGAGGTGGAAAAACTGAAAAACGGTGCCGACGTGTTCGCGCCGCAAGCGGGCCAGCCCGTCGCTGTCGAGCTGGTCGATGCGCAGGCCGTTGAGGGTGATTTCGCCGGAGTCGGGCCGGTCCACGCCGCCCAGGCAGTTGAGCAAGGTGGTTTTGCCGCTGCCCGAGGGGCCGGTGAGCGCGAGGCGTTCGCCGGCGGCGACTGTAAACGAGACCGCATCGAGCACGCGGCGGGCACCGTAGTTTTTGGTGACGGCGGCGACCGAAAAAACCGGGGAAGCGGGG
>CAMBUJ010000159.1 GCA_945871005.1 Opitutus sp. GAS368
GACTTTTGCCTCCTCCTTCTTTCGTGCTGAGTGCCTCGCGGCTCCCGCCTTGGTCTTGGCTACGGTTGTTGTCACTTTTCCCGAACATTTCGTTTCATATGTTTAGTTCACGCCCATGCCGGGCACACTAGCGCAGACTTCCAGTCTGCCTCGGGAGGGTAACCCAAGCAGACTGGAAGTCTGCGCTACTTGTCCGCGAGCAGCTCAGAGCAGCTTGCCCGGTTCATAGGTCGCCGCGCCTTTGATCTTCTTGGCCAGCGGGGCGGTGGTTTTGACAAACGTGTCGACCTGCTGCGGGGCCGCGCCGACGAAGCGTTTGGCGTCGGCCAGAATCGCCCGCAACGCCTTCTCGGACAACCCGAGGCGGGTGTCGGCGGCGAGCAAGCGCACGAGGTCGCTCTGGCCTTCGCCGGTGCGGATCGCTTTGGCGGCGGCGAGCGCGTTTTCCTTGATAGCCAAGTGGGCGGTTTCACGGCCCACCCCAGCCTTTACGGCCTCCATGAGGATCGTGGTGGTGGCGAGGAAGGGCAGCTGGCGCTGGTTTTCCGCGCCGATCGCGGCCTCGAACACATCCATCTGGTTGAGCACGGCGAGGAGGGTTTCGAGCAGGCCGTCGATCGCGTAAAACGCATCGGGCAAGGCCACCCGGCGCACCACCGAGCAGGACACGTCACCCTCGTTCCACTGGTGGCCGGCGAGCGCGCCGGTCATCGTCACGTAGCCGGAGAGAATCGTGGAAAAACCGCAGATACGCTCGCAGTTGCGGGCGTTGACCTTGTGCGGCATCGCCGAGGAGCCGACCTGGCCCTTTTGGAAGCCCTCGGTGAGCAGGCCCTGGCCGGCCATCAGGCGCAGGGTGGTGGCAAAACTCGCCGCGGAGGCGCCGACCTGGTGGAGGGCGGCGACGACTTCAAAGTCGAGCGAGCGCGGATACACCTGGCCGACCGCGAACAGCGACACCTTAAAGCCGAGGTGCTTGAGGATGCTGGCCTCGAGCGAGGCGACCTTTTTGGGGTCGTTAAACAGAGTGAGCTGGTCGAGCTGGGTGCCGACCGCGCCCTTGAGCCCGCGCACCGGGTAACGCGCGGTGATTTCGTCGAGGCCGGTGAAGGCGGCAAGCAGCTCCTGGCCGGACATGGCGAAGCGTTTGCCCAAGGTGGTGGGCTGGGCGGGCACGTTGTGGGTGCGGCCGGTGAGCATGAGCGTACGGTACTGCTTGGCGCGCTGGGCGAACTTGAGGAGCGCGGCGGCGGTTTTCATGCGCACCACCTCGAGCGAGCGGGCGATCTGGAGCTGCTCGACGTTTTCGGTGAGGTCGCGCGAGGTCAGGCCGAGGTGGATCGATTCGCGGCCGGCGAGGGCGTTGAACGCCTCGATGCGGGCCTTCACGTCGTGAAGGGTAACTCGCTCGCGGGCGTCGATGTCGGCTAGGTCGATCTTGGTTTTGACCTTTTCGTAGTCGGCGATGGCGGCGGCGGGGATGGGCAAGCCGAGGTCGCGCTGGGCCTTCATGACGGCGATCCAATAATCGCGCTCGATGGTGATACGCCCGGTGGGCGACCAGATGTCTTTAATGAGCGGCGAGGCGTAGCGTTCGGCGAGGACGTTGGGAATGGACATGCTGGGCTCACTCCAAACGCCAAAACGGCAAACGCCAGAGAAAATCCGACTCTCAAGATGATCTCGCCCTGCACGGGTGTAGAAACCCTTGGGGGCAAGATAGCATGGGGTGTATCCGGCCCTCACTAGGATAACACCCCTAGCGTGTCTGAGGTATTGGCCTAGTGGTTGCTGAGTAATTGCTTGGATAGCTGGAAATCGGCATCTCTCGTAGAGTGGTGTCATTGAAATGGCCCACCGACAAATCAGCTCAACGCCAACGACGAGATTCCTGGGCACAGGGGCCGTTTCGGTCCGCTAAATTTCCGCCATAATCATCGCGCTGCTCCCATGATTATTGCCCGCCTTCCCACTGCACACCAGTGGGCTGAACATGGAGTATCTGTTGATGGAAATCGCAGCAGCGAGACGCCTGGAGACCGTCTCGTTGCTGCGACCGACCTCGATGGAAACTATGCCGATCAACTCCATTGCCATTCGCCTGCCAATAACTCCGCCGCCAGATCGGTCCGTATCAACGTCAACCATCTCCATATATAATTATACAATTCTTGCCTTCATCTCCTGGGTTTTACCCATGCCACGGATTGTCATAAAATCTCCATGGTTTAAATTACAACAGACTGATACAGCCTGCTTTATCTGTATCCGTGACGACGACGGACGTCGTGCTAACTCCAAGGAAAGATACTCCCATGTCAGTCGTACTTAATACCAATCAGTCCGCCACCACTGCCTCCAATAATTTGGCCAACTCCAGCAACCGGCTGCAAAAGAGCCTGAATCGGCTCTCCAGCGGCTCGCGCATCGTCAATCCCGCCGATGATGCCGGTGGTTTGGCCGTATCCATGAAGCTCGGCGCCACGGCCAAACGACAAGGCGCGGTAAATAGTAATATCGGTAATGCGGTCTCGTTACTCCAAACTCAGGATGGTGCGCTTAAGGTAGCCGGTAAGATTCTCGATCGTATCAGTGAACTGCGCACCCTTAACGATGACGTCACCAAGAGCACCGGCGACAAGGCTAACTACAACACCGAGTTCGTTGCCTTGAAGAGCCAGTTGACGGCCATCACCTCGGAGAGCTTCAACGGGGTTTCGATGTTCGGCTCCAGTACCTCAACGGTCTATGCGACCGAGGATGCCTCCACCAGCAGCCAAATCGTGCTTGGGGCGCGCGATCTTACCAGCACCAGCACGGGTGTCGGCGCGGTCACGGCCGCCACCTCGTTAACCGGAATCAGTGCGATCGCCACGGTGACCAGCGCGATTGAGAACGTCGCGACCATGCGCGCCACCAACGGCGCCGAACAAAGCCGACTGGGCTTTGCCTCGGAACTGTTAACCACCAACAAGGCGAATCTCGAAGCCGCCACCAGTCGCATCATCGACGTGGACGTGGCTTGGGAATCCACGCAGTTGGCCATGTGGAATACGTTGGTGTCGGCAGGCACCTCGATGCTCTCACAGGCCAACCAAAGTTCTCAAACCGCGCTACGATTACTCCAATAAACCGCGCCGCCGTTTAGGGGAAACTGTCGTGCGGCCACGGGTGTGGGGAGAACCGGGCGCCTACTCCTCCGGCAGCGAACGGGCGAGGGCCAGCTGGAAGGCTTTTTGCAGGGCCAGCATCGCCAGCAGGCAGGCCGCGCCCCAGCGCACCTCGGTGCGCATCAGGTAGTCGCCCTCCACCAAAAAGATGGCCAGGGCCAAGCCGAACACGTCGAGCATGCTCCAGCGGTGCAACAGGTGGGCCAACGCGTGACTGCGGTTTGCCGAGCGGTCGGCGCGGCGCTCCCACCAATGCCGCAGTGTCGCCAGCCAGCCCACCAGCGGGGCGACCACCAAAAAAGCGGCCACCACCACCGCGGAAACCGGCGAGTTTTTTTCCCACAGGGTCGGCACGACGGTGATCACGCTGTACGCGTGGTCGGCGAGTTTCCAGTCGCTGATCCGCAGGATCGGCACGGTCAGCGTGCCAACCAGCGCGAGTCCTTGCAGAAGCAGATAAATCCCGGCGTGGGCCGACGGGCGGTGAGGGTGCGCGGGGAGTTCGTGGCGGAGCGCGGCGGTGAGAAGTTCACCGCTCAGCATGCTTAAGAAAATCGCCGCCACGAACAGCGGAATGCCAATCAAGGGCTTGGCCCCGACCATGATTTGGCCCGAGGTCAGGGTGAGAATCAGGCAGACGAGAAACACGTCGAGCATCGACCACTTGCCCAGCTTTTCGACCACCCCGAGCCAGCGGCGTCGGCGGGCGTCGAGCGTGCTTCCGCCGGCAACCCAGGCGAGTACCCCGAGTTTGGCAAAGGGGAAAAAAACCGAAAACCCCACCACCAGCACGGCCAGCACGTAGAGGCCCTGCGACCACATCATTTTAACCGAGCGGGTCAGCGAATAAGGATCGGAAAACGGCCCGACGCGCAGGTCCATAAACGGAGTGAGCAGCGAGGCCACGTTGCAGCCCAGCGAGACCGCCAGCAGGGCGAAAATCAGCCCGCGGCGGGCGGGGGAAAGCGTTAAATCCAGGTTCATGGTGACGGGTGGGTGTCGGGAATTTGACTGCCGCACTCAGCCGGCCGACAGGCAGCGCACGGCCATCTCGCGCAGCACCTCGTTTTGCTCGTTGGGACGCTGGACGATTTCCTCAAACGCGCGGATGAACTCCTGCTGGTTGTCGATCAGTCGGCGCAGGCTGGGGAGCTTGGCCCCGCCGGCGAGTTTGCCCACATACCAGGCGTTTTGGCTAAACAGGTTAAACGAGCTCTTCTCCGGCGCGCCGACGAAATGGCGCCCGTAGGTCGTTGTCGCTTTGGGCAACCCGTCGAGACCGCGCGGGCCCACCCGGACTTCGCCGGCGTCCACCAGGGCGCGCACCTGCAGAAGGATGCGGTTACGGTTTTGCAGCGCGCTGATGATCGGGCGGGCGTCCCCGCCGGTGAAAAAGTGGTGGTGGAGCGCGGTCAACGTCCACGGCAGGTCGCCGGCGAAAAACGCTTCGGCCGCCTCGAAGAAATCGCCCTCGGCGGTATTGGCGGTGAGCTCGGCGACGTGCGCCTCCTCGATGACCACTGGCTTGCCGCTGGCGGTGGCGGCGTCGCTCTGCGCGTAGGTGGCCAACTTGCGCGTCTCCTCGATGAGCAGGCGGGTGTTGGCGCCGACCTTGGCGAGCAGCAGTTGCGCGGCGCCGTCGCCAAAGGAGACGCCCAGTTCGCGCGCCTCGGCGAGGATCACCCCGCCGAGCGACTCGGCCGCGCCTTCGCCATCGCCGCCCACCAGGGTGAAATCGCCGGTTTTTTCGCACCACTTGGGGAAGGCACGGCGGCGGTCCACCGGCGCGGCGGTTAACACCACGGCGACCTGCTCGGGGTCGATTTTGGCGAGGATTTCCTTGAGGTCCTCGACCAGCTTGAGAGTGCTTTCGGCGCGCCCGGTGACCGAGTCGGCGAGGAAGTTAACGTCCTTGAACCAGATGACGCGTTTGCCGCCGAACATGGAAACGGTTTGCACGCTCTCGCGGAAGCGGTTGATGGCTGTTTCCACCTCGCCGACGTTGTTGGCGAAGCCGCTGAGGATTTCGCGGGCAAACTCGTCGGTAACGTCCTTGGTTAACTCGTCGTAACGCGACTTTCCGAGCCGGTTGACGAGGTAGTCATCGGCACCGCAGACGAAGATAAACGGGTGAGAGGCGGCGGGCATGGGCGGTAGGCGGCGAAAGGCGAAGAAGGGCGGGCAGTGTGGCGAGGGGGGCGAGGACGAGGCAAGCGCGGAGGGCGGGGCGTGAGCGGGGAGCCTCCGTCAGCGGAACCGAGTTTTTTGATAAAACTCGTCCGCACGCCAAAGCCTAAGATGCGCAACATTCGCAAAACCGCGTTTCACGGCCTCGCTTAGCCAGTGCCGATCTGCTTCATCGCCTCCGTTCATCTCATTCGCCATGTCCTCGCCCAAACCTGCCGCCGCCCTTGTCACTGCCGAGAAAAACCGCCTGCACCGCCGCCTGCGCCGGGCCCTGATCACCCTCGGCGTGTTCACCGGACTGGTGCTGTTCACCTTCTTCGGCCTGCCCCCGATTATCCGCGCCCAGGCGGTCAAACACCTCTCCGCCGCCCTCCACCGCGAGGTCGCCATCGAGAAAATCCGCCTCAACCCCTTCACCCTCACCCTCGCCGTCGAGGGCCTGCAAATCAAAGACCGCGACGGCAGCGCGTTCACCTCATGGAAACGCCTCTTCGTGGACTTTGACGGATTCTCCCTGTTCACCGGCGAATGGCATGTGGAGGCCGTCGCCCTCGACGGCTTCAGCCAGCGCGTGGCCATCGCCAAGGACGGTTCCTTTAACTTCGCCGATCTGATCCCGCCGCCCGCCGTCGCCGCTCCGGCCGCTCCCGTGGCCCCGGCCAAGCCGCCCCGCCCCATCCGCATCAGCAGCCTGAAGATCAGCGACGCCGCCTTCGCCTTCGCCGACGCCAGCCGCGCCCAGCCCTTCGCCACCATCGTCGCCCCGCTCAGCTTCACCCTGCAAAACTTCGTCACAGTCAGCGACCCCAAGGCCCCCTACGCCTTCTCCGCCACCACTGAAGCCGGCGAAACCCTCAGCTGGAAGGGCACCGTCTCCATCGATCCGGTACGCTCCTCCGGCGAATTCAGCGTCGGCCGCATCACTCTCAAAAAATACGCGCCTTACTACGCCGCGCTGATCAACGCCGACCTGCTCGACGGCGTGCTCGACCTGAGCGGCCGCTACGCCATCGACTTGGCCGAAGGCTCCCGCCAACTCGCACTCACCGACGCGTCCATCAAACTCTCCCGCCTCCTGCTCGCCGCGCGCGGATCGACCACCCCGCTGATCGACCTGCCGGCCTTCGCCATCGAAGGCCTCAACGCCGACGGCCTCAAACCTGCCGCCACCATCGCGCGCATCGCCCTCGACGGCGGCCGCCTCACCGTGGTGCGCGAAGCCGACGGTTCGCTTAACCTGCTCAAACTCCTCGTCGTTCCTGCGGCCGCACCCGCCGCCACACCGGCCCCGGTCGCCGCCGCCGCCACGGCCCAAACCGCCGCCTCGCCTGCCGGCGCACCTGCCGCGTTGCCCGATGTGAAACTAGGCGAGTTCGCCCTCACCGGCCTGGCGATCGACTTCGAGGATCGCACCACTCCCACCCCGGCTCAGAACGGCCTCAGCCGCCTCGACGTCTCGGTTAAAAACTTCTCGCTCACCGAGGCCGCCGCTCCGGTTGTGCTTAAACTCGCCGTGCTGACCCAGCAGGGCGGCGCGATCGACGTCGCCGGCACGGCGGTGCGCGAGCCGCTGGCCACCGACCTCACGGTCAAAATCACCGCGCTTCCCCTGGCCAGCGCCACCCCCTACATCGAGCCGCTGCTCAACCTGCGCATCGCCGGGGGTGCGCTCAGCGTCGAGGGACGCGCCCGCCTCGCCGGCACCGTCGCCAGCTTCCAAGGCGACGTCGCGCTGGACAAGTTTGCCACCGTCGATGGCGCCAAGGGCGAGGACTTCGTAACCTTTAACCAGTTCGCCATTCGCGGCATCAACGCCACCTCGGCTCCCCTCGCCGCCCACATCGAGGAAATCCTCCTCGACACCCCCGCCGCCCGCTTGGTGATCAACGCCGACAAATCCACCAACCTCGCCAGCGTCCTCCGCC
>CAMBUJ010000160.1 GCA_945871005.1 Opitutus sp. GAS368
GCGCTCTCAGGCGGGCGGGCGGCGCTCGGTTTGGGCGCTGGGGCGGCGGCCTGCACGGCGGCAGCGGCGAACATGAGGGGAGCGAACACGCGAACGCAGGCAACCAGCAGCGAGAGGAGGCGCATGAGGAGGGACAATAAGCAGACGGAGCTGAGGGAGGGGAAGCGGGCCGGCGGGCGGGCCGATTACGGGGGCAAGCGACGCGGAAGGGGAGCCGCGGTGGGACGGAGGGGATTGAACCCGTCCGCGAGCGGTGGGCAATCGAGGAGTTACGCTAACAGTTGAGTTTGGCCCCTGCGGCCCTGCTGGACTCCACGTTCCGAACGTAGCCGAACCGCGGAGCTCCGTGCGACCCCCGAGCCTCGAAATGGCTGCGCCATCCCGCTACGTTTAGGAGCACTCCGGGGCGTAGCGGGACGACGGAGTCGTTTCGAGTTGGGCTTGGGGCGTGGGGCGTGGTCCTCCCGTCGCCTGCTGTTTACCTCGCATGATGCGTTCGGCACTTTGGCCGGCGATCCCAGGTTTACGCAAACCACCGACTTTAACGCCCCCTTGACAAAACTGGTATTAATATAGCCTGCCATGTCGTCCGTTTCCGCCAAAACAGCCACCCTTACCCGCGTCCAAGGCGCGGTCACGTGGCTGCTGGTCGGATTGGTGTTCATGCTGGGGCTGCTGGCGGCCTCACCGGTCGCGCATGCACGGCTCCACGCGGGGCTCGCCCCCACCGTGGGCCACCACCACGACCACGCCGACGATCACGCTGATAACGCCCCGCCCTGCGCTGACGATTCCGCGTGCGCCGTTTCCCTTTTTCAAGTCGGTGTGACGCCCCCGCTGGCGCTGCCGCACCTCTCCTGCCCGCACCGGGTGTGGAGCGTCAGCCAGTCCCGGCCGAGTGAGCGTCAGCTGCCACCGCCCCCGACGCACCGGTTACAACCGGCCCGGGGTCCGCCCGGCCCAGCTTAACTCCCCTGCCTCGTCCTCCGGGCGGCTTCCTGCGCGAAGCCCCCTGCTCTTCGTCCTTCCCGTACCGCGTTCTCTCGCGCCTTGTCCGCCTTGCGCCCTCAAGCGCAGGCCACCTGGCGTGGCTGCCGCCGTCCCTGTCCATCGACCGCACCTGGTAATACCATGAATTTAACTGTCCGCCTTTGCCTCCTTCTCTCCGCTGCCGGTCCCGCGCTGGCCGTCGCCCAAACTCCGCCTCCGGCCTCCCCGCCCAGCGCCCCGCTCGCCGCAGCTGAACCGGCACCGGTCACCCTCGCGCCCTTCGTCACCACCGCCTCGCCCTTAGCCCGTAGCCAGGCCGAGCTGACCTCCGCCACCACCGTGCTCGACGGCCAGGCGCTCGCCCTGCGCCAGCAACCCACCCTCGGTGAAACCCTCGCCGGCCTGCCCGGCATCAGCTCCAGTTACTTCGGCCCCGGCGCCAGCCGCCCGGTCATCCGCGGCCTCGACTCGAACCGCGTGCGCATCCTCCAAAACGGCATCGACACGATCGACGCCTCCTCCACCAGCCCCGACCACGCCGTGAGCGTTGAGCCGTTCCTCGTCAAACGCATCGAGGTGGTGCGCGGGCCCGCCGCTCTGCTCTACGGTTCGGCCGCCGTCGGCGGCGTAGTCAACGTCATCGATCACCGCATCGAAACCGAGCTGCCCGCCAAGGCGGTCGCCGGCACCCTGGAAAGCCGTTACGACACCAATACCTCCGGCTATGCCTCCGGCGGCACCGTGGACGTCGCCCTCGCTCCCGACCGCGTTAACCAGTCGGGTTTCGTCCTGCACCTCGACGGCTTCCGCCGCGAGGCCGACGACGTGCGCGTGCCCGGCCGCGCTGGCACAGACGAAGCCCCTGCCGACGGTCACATCCCCAACACGGCATTGGAGAGCAAGGGCGGCTCCGGCGGACTCTCCTACGTGAGCCCCGACTTCAACGCCGGCCTCAACTACAACGGCTTCGACACCACCTACGGCGTGCCCAACGAACCCGCTGTCGCCATCGAGTTGACCCAGCGCCGCTGGGACTTCGCCGCCGACCTAAAACGTGAATTCGGCATCTTTACCGGGGCCCGCAGCAAGTTTGGCCTGGCCGACTACCAACACATCGAGATGGACGGCGGCGCCCCCGGCACCACCTTTACCAACACGGGTTACAACGGCCGCGTTGAGCTCCTTCACGCCCCGCTGGCTGGCTTCACCGGCGCGTTCGGCACGGAGGTGGGCGCCAGCGACTTCAGCGCCATCGGCACCGAAGCCTACCTGCCCACCAACCAGACGCAGAACTACGCCCTGTTTGTTTTTGAAGAGGCCAAAACCGGCCCCTTCACCTGGCAGACCGGCGCGCGTTACGAGACCCGTGCGATTGAGGCGGACAGCTTCACGAGCTTCCAGGGCACCAACTACGCAGCCCGCAAGGACGAGCGCGACACGCTTAGTCTTTCCGGCGGCGTGATCCAAACGCTCACCCCGACCTACGCCTTGGCGTTTAACCTCACCCACACCACCCGCGCGCCCAACTCCCAGGAACTCTACGCCGATGGTCAGCACATCGCCACCGCCGCCTACGAGGTGGGCGACGCCAACTTGGTCGACGAACGCGCCCTCGGGGCCGAACTGAGCCTGCGCAAAACCAAAGGCTTTATGACCGGCGCCCTCACCGCCTTCGCCACCCAATTCGACAACTACATCTACCAAAACGACACTGGAACCCTGGTAGATCTCACCCCGTTGGACCTCTTGGACAACGAGGAGCTGCCCGAATTCCGCTTCATCCAGCGCGACGCCCGCTTCTACGGCGTGGAGCTGGAGACCGCGTTTCACCTGATCGCCGCGCCCCGCCACACCCTCGACCTACGCATCAACGCCGATCACACCCGCGCTCAGGAGACCGACGGAGCCAACCTGCCCCGGATTGCGCCGATCAAAGGCCTGGTCGCGCTCGACTGGACGCGTGGCCCGTGGAGCGCCGGCACCGATGTGCAACTGGCCGCCAGCCAGAGCCACCGCGCCGCCGGCGAGACCGCCACCGACGGTTATGCGCTGCTCGGTGCGTCGCTCGGCTACCGTCTGGAAACCCGCTTCGCGACCTACGATTTTTTCGTGCGCGGCAGCAACCTGACCGACGAGTCGGCGCGTAACGCGACGAGCTTTGCCAACATCAAAGACATCGCCCCGCTCCCCGGCCGCGCCGTGACCTTCGGGGTGCGCGCCGCCTTCTAAGCGCCAGTAACACCATTTCGCATTCCGTGATATAAAAACCAAGTTTCTCTGCGTAGGGCGTTCGCTTGCGAATGCCGGGTTGGTTGTTCGTGGCCCACTCGGCGGGCGCGGACGTCGACGAGCAACGTCCCTACCATCGGAATCGGCGATCTATGTGTTTTTATACGTTTGAAAGCGAAATGGTATGACAGCCCTCTGTTCGGATAAAAAGCAGGAGCCCACTTGTGGGTGGGTGGATCGCGCGATCCATAAATGGGCTCCTTGCCGAGATTGATCCCTTGGTTTCGCGAGGGGACCCGTGGGAGCGAAGTCGGAAGTCGTTATCAACCCAATCGGGGCCGGGTTGATTCGACTCACTCCCTTGCCCCTTCGCCTTTTTGGCAAGACCACTGGTTGTGGCGGAGCTCCGGTCTGGGACTATCCACGCGACTTCAGTGCCCGGTTCGGCCGGTTTTAATGGGCGAATGGGTCAGCGTAGCCGCTCCAGCGGCGCTCACCGCGGGCGTATTCAGCGTCGGTGAGCAGGCAGGCGTCGAGTTGGGCGCGGAGGGCCGACTCGTCCATCTGCGCGGTGCCAATACAGACGATTTCTTGGCGCCGGTCGCCATGGGGCTCGTGCCAATTTTTATGGATCAGGGCGAGCGAGTCGGGTGCGCTGGGCCACTCGCTGCGCGGAACAGCCGCCCACCAGGATCCGGCCTCGCTGGTGCGACAGATACCTCCCGCTTGCGACCATTCACCCACCTCGTCGAGCCGATTGGCTAAAAAGAAAAAGCCCTTCGAGCGAACCACGCCAGCGGGCGGGGTGAGGGACCAGGCGTGAAAACGCTCGGGATGAAAGGGGCGCCGGGCGCGATAGACGAAGCTCCGGATGCCGTATTCATCGGTTTCGGGGTGTTCCTCCCCGCGCAACGTGCGCAGCCAAAGCGGCGACTTGCTGGCGGCATCGAAACTGAAGCGGCGGGTGTTGAGTAACTCCTTCACCGCGACGCGGCCGTATTCGCTCGTGAGGAACCGGGCGTCGGGATTGAGGCTGCGGATAAGATGTGTGACGATCTCCCGTTGGTTTTCACTGAGCAGATCGCACTTATTGAGGACGATGACGTCGGCGAACTCGATCTGGTCGGCAAGCAGTTGGGCAAGGCTGCGTTGGTCGTCCGGCCCCGTGCTTTGGCCACGAGCTTGGAGCAAGTCGTCGGAGGTGTAGTCGTTAAAAAAATTAAACCCGTCCACCACGGTGACCAGGGTATCGAGGCGGGCCACGTCACCGAGGCTGACACCGTCCTCGCCTGCGAAGGTGAAGGTCTCGGCGACAGGGAGCGGCTCGGCGATGCCGGTGGATTCAATAACGAGGTAGTCGAAACGCCCCTCCTTGGCCAGACGGGCAACTTCAACGAGCAAATCTTCCCGCAGCGTGCAGCAGATGCAGCCATTGGACAATTCGACGATTTTCTCGCCGAGCTGAGATACCGCCGCAGCACCCTGGCCAACCAGAGCGGCATCGATATTGACCTCGGCCATGTCGTTCACAATCAGGGCGACGCGGAGCCCTTCGCGATTGGCGAGAATGGTTTTGAGGACGGTGGTCTTGCCGGCACCGAGGAATCCGGAGAGCACGGTGACGGGAAGGCGGCGGTCGATGGTTTCGAAGTCGATGATGTCGGAGGGGGCGCGAGTGGTTTTCATGATGGGAAAGGGAGTGTGGTTTCAGCAGGTGCTGCAGCAGTCGGAGCCGGGCGGGTGTTCGGAGGAGGCGGGGCGCGGGGCGATGGCGGAGCCGTAGCCGCGTTTGCCGGTGATGGTGCCGTAGCCGCCCATGATGACGCGATGCACGGGTAACCCGGTCTCGGGGTCGGTGGTGAGCGGGGCGTCTTTCATGGATTGGACGTGCTCAAAGCGGCGCATGGGTGCTCCCTTGGCGGTGCGGGCGAGGGTTTCGTAAACGTAGGTAGCCATGAACGTGAGGTGATTTCAGGGTTATAAGGACGCGAGCGCGGTGAGTTGGTCCCGAAGGAGCGCGGCTTGCTCGAAATCCTCGGTGGAGACAGCGTGGGCTAGCGCGGCTCTCAGTTCTTCCTTTCGATACGCGAAGGCGTGGCGGCGCGGAGTTTTACCGACATGGTGCGTGCCGTGGTGGAAGCGATGGAGTTGCGGGGCGATGATCGGATGAAACATTTCGTAGCAGCAGGCACAGCCGAGTCGTCCGGTGCGTTGTAGGTCGCTAACGGTAAGTCCACAGGCCGGGCACGAAGATGCGGGTAAAAACGGGGTGTTGGCGGGAGCGGGCAGCGACATCGGCGACGAGAGATTAGCAAAGTCGTCAAGGGGTGTCGGCGAGCCCCCCCTTGACAACTTTGCTAGAGTGCTGGTTTGCCGCACATGAAATCGCCATTTTCAACCCGCTCCACCGAGGAGCCCACTCCGCAGGGAATCATCGAAACCCTGCGTAGCCGAAGTTCGGCGACGAGCTGTTCGGCCACTGCCCTGGCGGTGTCCACCCTCCCTGCGCAGGGTGAATTACTCTCCCTGCTGATTCTCTGTCAGAACTTCGAGGAGGTGCAGCAGTTGGCTTCCGCCGTAGGCTTAAAAGCGGGAACTGACGGCGCGCACGTGGTGCTCGCAACCAGCAAGGGCATCATCGCCGCACAAGCCTGGCTCTTCGACTAAAGCGCGCGGGGCTTCGCCCTCCCTGCCCCAGGGTCGCAGTTGGACCTTGGGGCAGCGCCCTCTTCTTTCTCGTCAGCTCCACACTCCGTTTTATGTCCATGACCTCCCTGCAAGAACTTCGTCACTCCACCGCGCATGTGCTCGGTGCGGCTGTCTCACGCCTCTACCCCGAGGCGTTGCTCGATATCGGGCCGCCCACCGACTCGGGGTTTTATTACGACTTCGGCAGCGCGCACCGCTTCTCGGTGGACGACTTCGCGCGCATCGAGGCGGAGATGGCGCGCATCGTCGCGGAGGATCAGGCCTTTGTCCGCCGTGAGGTGTCGCGCGACGAGGCCCAGGTGTTTTTCGCGGAGCGAGGGCAGACCTTTAAACTGAGCCGTCTCGGCGACATTCCCCAGGGAGAAGCAATCTCGCTCTACACCAATGGCGAGTTCACCGACCTGTGCGCGGGCACGCACTTGGCGAGCACAGGAAAAATCGGCGCGTTTAAACTCCTCTCGCTGGCCGGCGCTTACCATCGCGGCGACGAAAAGCAGGCCCAGCTCCAGCGCATCTATGGCACCGCCTTTCCCACCGCAGCGGAGCTGGAAGCGCATCTGGCCGCACTGACCGAGGCGGCGCGCCGCGACCACCGTAAGCTGGGCGCGCAACTCAAGTTATTCCGCGTCGATGCGGCAATCGGCAGCGGCCTGCCGCTGCTGTTGCCCAAGGGCGCGGTGATCCGCGCCGAACTCGAAAAACTCATCACCGCCAAACTCGAAGACTACGGCTACGAGCGGCTCTACTCGCCACACATTGGCTCGATCGATCTCTACAAAACCTCCGGCCACTACCCCTACTATGCGGAGAGTATGTATGAGCCCATTCGCATCGAGGAACGCGAGTTTCTGCTCAAGCCCATGAACTGCCCCATGCACCTCATGGCCTACACCGCGGAGCCGCGCAGCTACCGCGACCTGCCGCAGCGTTACGCCGAGTTCGGCACCGTTTATCGCCAGGAGCAATCCGGCGAACTCAACGGGCTGGTGCGCGTGCGCGGCTTCACCCAGGACGACGGCCACATCCTCTGCACGCCCGCGCAACTCCAAGACGAGTTCAAAGCGTGCCTGCGCTTGGTGCAGGAAGTCATGGCGATCTTCGGCCTCAAGACGCGTTGCCGCGTGTCGCTGCGCGATCCGCACAACACGCAAAAATACGCCGGCGGCGACGCCCTCTGGGCTCCGGCGGAGGTCTGTATCCGCGAGGTGGTGGCGGAGCTGGGTCTGGAACACACGGTGGGGCTCGGTGAAGCGGCCTTCTACGGGCCTAAGCTCGATTTCATGGCGCTCGACGCGCTGGGCCGCTCGTGGCAACTCGGCACCATTCAAGTGGACTTCAGTCTGCCGGAGCG
>CAMBUJ010000161.1 GCA_945871005.1 Opitutus sp. GAS368
ATTTTCGAGGACCAGCTTGAAGCCATCGAACGCGCCACCGAACAGCGCGGCGAGGACCACCTCAACCTCTCGTTGCTCACCGACGGCCTGCGCGCCGAGCGCGAACAGGGCATCACCATCGACGTGGCCTACCGCTACTTCGCCACCCCGCGCCGCAAGTTCATCGTCGCCGACACCCCCGGCCACATCCAGTACACGCGCAACATGGTGACGGGCGCCTCCACGGCCAACCTCGCCATCATCCTGATCGACGCGCGCAAGGGCGTCATCGAGCAAACCTGCCGCCACTCCTTCATCGCCTCGCTGCTACGCATCCCGCACGTGGTCGTCTGCGTGAACAAGATGGACCTCGTCGACTACTCCGAGGCCCGTTTCAACGAGATCGTCACCGCCTATACCCAGTTCGCCTCCCGCCTGGAAATCCCCGACATCCAGTTCATTCCGATCTCGGCGCTGCACGGCGACAACGTCGTCGATCGCTCGCCCAAGATGCCGTGGTATCAGGGCAGCGCGCTGCTTTACACCCTGGAAACCGTCTACATCGGCAGCGATGTGAACCACATCGACGCGCGCTTCCCGGTCCAAACCGTGATCCGCCCCAACACCGACGAGCACCACGATTTCCGTGGCTTCGCCGGCCGCGTGGCGGGCGGGGTGTTCAAGCCCGGCGACTCAATCATCTCGCAACCCTCCGGCCTGACCTCGCGCATCAAAACCCTCCACGGCCCGTCCGGCGAACTCGCCGAGGCCTTCGCGCCGATGTCGGTGGTGATGACGCTCGAAGACGAGATCGACGTGTCCCGTGGCGACACCATCACCAAGGCCAACAATCCCCCCGAAGTCACCCAGGACATCGAGGCGATGATCTGCTGGTTCTCGGACAAGAAACTGGTGCCCAACGGCAAGTACGTCATCCGCCACACCACCCGCGAAGCCAAGTCGGTCATCAAGGCCGTGCGCTACAAGGTGAACATCAGCACCCTTCACAAGGTTGAAGGCGACCTGGAGATTGGCATGAACGACATCGGCCGCATCCTGTTGCGCACCGCCTCGCCGCTCATTGCCGATTCCTACCAACGCAACCGCGCCACGGGTAGCTTCATCCTTGTCGATGAATTCACCAACGCGACGGTCGCCGCCGGCATGATCCTTTAAATGTCCAAGGCTGCAGTATCACTCATTTTGGCGGATTGAGCTCTGAGGTAGCGCGGTGCTTTAGCCCGCAGGGTTGCAGTATAGCCTTCGCTCAATCGCCGATGCGGGCTAAAGCACCGCACTACTTTCGATCCGTCACGTTGAGTGGCACTTCTGTTCTTGCTGCCGCCCTGGCGTGCAGCCTGCTTAGCGCGTCGCCATACATGAACGTCAATTATTGGATACTTCCGTTTGCCCTGCTGCTGCTGTATTTCCCACGCCAGTGGCTGCGTGTGAGCGACAAGGTCAGCAACAGGTCTCCGCGTGTTAACATAAGTTCTCGCCAACTGGACCTTAATCAGGACGTCAAGAGCAACTCCCTGCGCCTCATAACCCTGTTCTCGAAAGCGCGCAACTGGATCGATTTGGCCCGCGCGGCAACGGGGGCGCTAGCGCTTAATTACGCCTGCTTTTCCGTGGAACTCGGGGAGGCCAAAAGCAGCGCATATAAGATTTTCGCGCTCAAATGCGCCCTACTCGTCCTCGCCGTGCTGATACAAACGATTCGCCCGAAATCGCGCGTTCGTCTAGTTGCCCCGATTTTCTTTATTCTGGGCCTCAGTTTCGGCCTCATTAACTGGCTGCCGGCCTTATTCGCGTTCGTCGCGGTCTGGACCTGTAACCGGGCAATACCGAGTTCAAAAATACTACCCAGTCCAGGGGTGTTTTTATTCACATTCGCCGGCTTTGAACTCTGCTTCGGCCTGCTCCTCGCTCGGGGGCGGCTTGATTACCTGTTATTAATCGCGGCGCTAGCGATCCTGCCGCCCCTGTTAAGCGGGATGCTCCAGCTCCCCTTGGTGCAGATCAATAAGCCGTCGCGGCGAAATCAACGGTAGAATCCGCCGTGATGTCGGCCCCTTCAACCACGCGTTTTTCGGTTTGGCTGGAGGCCACGCGCCCACGCACCTTGCCGGCGGCAGTCGCACCGGTGGTCGTGGCTTCAGCTTTAGCGTGGCGAGATGGAGGTTTTAACGCGCCGGCTTCGATCCTCTGCCTTGCGTTCGCCTTGCTCATCCAGATCGGCACCAATTTCGCCAACGACTACTACGACTTCATCAAAGGTGCGGATACCGCCGCGCGTATCGGCCCGCGCCGTGCCGTCGCCGCAGGATTAATCGCCCCGGCCACGATGAAACGAGCCATGGTCGGAGTGTTCATCGCCGCCTTTTTGACGGGGCTACCGCTACTGGCCTTTGGCGGCTGGCCGCTGCTGGTGATCGGTCTGGCCAGTATCGCTTGTGGCTACGCCTATACCGGCGGCCCGTATCCACTCGGGTACAACGGACTGGGTGACGTTTTTGTGTTTATTTTCTTTGGGCTGGTGGCGGTGGGAGCGACCTATTTTGTCCAAACTGAGGTACTCACCCCGGACGTCTGGCTGATTGGTACCGGGATCGGTGCGCTCGCCGCCAATATTTTGGTGGTTAACAATTACCGCGACGTGGAAACCGATGCGCGGGCAGGCAAACGCACGCTGGTGGTACGCTGGGGGAGGCGCTTTGCCCGGGGGCAATTTGGCGCGGCGCACGTCATCGCCGTGGCGGTGCTGCTCGCCATCGGGGTGGATGACTGGGACCCGCTGGTATTGGGCGGCGCAGTGGCGCTGTGCAGCGCGGTCGGCTGGCTACAAGCCCGGCGGCTCGCACGGGCGAGCACCCCGGAGGAGTTAATCCGCCTGCTAGGGGCGACTGGCTTATATTTGGCCGGTTACGCCCTGATCCTAGCGATCGGCCTGCTCTGGGGATGAACCGGGGAAAAGCGTGGAGCGGCCAGCACCGGGGCCGGCCGCTCCACGGCGGCGGCACATAATTCCCTCGCCGCCTGCGCGCACTTCGCCACCACTGATTTCATACTATGGACACCCCTACGGCGCACGCCCCCCTGCTCAACGACGCATTAAACCTTCTCCTCGTCGAAAAACGCGGCACCCACCCCCAGGTGAGCCTGGTTGACGGCGTGGAATACCTCTCGGTGCTTTGGGCCACCGACCGGTTTGATAGCGTGCCCGGCTTCGACCGTAAAGAGGGTTGGTACTTCGACTCGCCGGACGACGATCGCGGTCTGGTGGCGGTGCACCTGGACGCCACCGGCCAATTCCATGTGACTAACCCCGAGGCCGAGTTCGCCTATTTAACCGGAAAAATCCGCACGTCCAAGGAACTGGAAACGGTGTTGGCGACCCTCGATTCCATCAAAAAAGGCGACGTGAAGGGACTGGCGATCAGCGCCCAGCCCTTGGCCGGCTTACTGGAATAACCAAAGCGGGCTCGGCGCCATGCGACCCGCCCAACGCAGCTCGGCAAATAAGGCTTCCCCTCCCCGCCCCCCGCCTGTTGCGTTGGGGGTTTCGCCATGACGCCCGCCCAGGAAATCGCCCGCCGCCGCACCTTCGCGATCATCTCGCACCCAGATGCCGGCAAAACCACGCTGACAGAGAAATTCCTGCTCTACGGCAACGCCATCCATTTGGCCGGCGCGGTCACTGCCCGCAAGAGCCAGCGCGCCACCACCTCCGACTGGATGGAGCTGGAGAAACAGCGCGGCATCTCGATCTCCTCGACCGTCCTGCAATTCGACTACCAGGGCTACGCGGTCAACCTGCTCGACACCCCCGGCCACAAGGACTTCTCCGAGGACACCTACCGCGTGCTCACCGCCGTGGACGCCGCCCTCATGGTGATTGACGCCGCCAAGGGTATTGAGCCGCAGACCCGCAAGCTGTTCGAAGTCTGCAAACGCCGTGGCGTGCCCGTGTTCACGTTCATGAACAAGTGCGACCGGCCCACCCTCAACCCCATCGACCTGCTCGACGAGCTGGAGCGCATCCTCGGCCTCACCCCCTGCCCCGTCACCTGGCCCTTGGGTAACGGCCCGGGCTTCCGTGGCGTTTACGATCGCCGCTCCAAAGAGGTGCACCTGTTCGAACGAACCCCGCATGGCGCCTACCGCGCCCCGGTTAACGTCACCGGCCTCAACGACCCAGTCGTGCGCGATCGCCTCGACGATTACACCTTTGACCAGGTCTCCGAGCAGATCGAGATCCTCGACGGCGCCAGCGCCCCGTTCGACCTCGCCGCCGTCCAGGCCGGACAACAGACCCCGGTCTTCTTCGGCTCGGCCGTGAACAACTTCGGCGTGCAACTGCTCCTCGAGGGCTTTCTGCAAAACTCCATCCCTCCGACCACCCGCTGTTCGGTGAGCATGAGCGTGCCCGGCGCGCCGGCGCCCTCGACCGCCCGCGAGATCCCGGTCACGCACGAAAAGTTCTCCGCCTTCGTCTTCAAGATTCAGGCCAACATGGACCCGAAGCACCGCGATCGCATCGCCTTCGTGCGGGTGTGCTCGGGCAAATTCACCCGCGACATGAACGTCGTCCACCAACGCACCGGGCGCACCGTGCGTCTGTCCTCCTCGCACCGGTTGTTCGGCCAGGAGCGCGAAACTGTCGACGAGGCTTGGCCGGGCGACGTCATCGGTCTGGTTGGCCACGATGCCTTCGGCATTGGTGATACCCTCACCGAGGACCGCACGATCGCTTACGACGAAATCCCACGTTTCCCGTCGGAGGTTTTCACCTACATCTCGAATCCCAACTCGGGCGACTCCAAGAAATACCGCGCCGGTCTCGAGCAGCTCCTGCAAGAGGGCGTGGTCCAGTCCTTCCAGCCGCGCAACGCCCCTCCCGGCGCCACCCTGCTGGCGGCGGTGGGCAACCTCCAATTCGAGGTCGTGCAGTATCGCCTCAAATCCGAATACAGTGCGGAGTCTCGCCTCGAACCCACGCCCTGGACCCTGCTGCGCTGGCTCGAGCCGCACCCCGCGCTCAAGGACACCAGCACGCTGATCGTGGCCAGCGGCGTGAGCTTCGGCGTGGACAAGTTCGACCAGCCCATCGTCCTGTTCCCCAACGACTGGACGATGCGTTACTTCATCGACAAAAACCCCGAGCTCAAACTCCACGAGCAGCCCATCGAGCTGACCCGCAAGAGCAGCTAACCCCCAACCGGGGTTAGCCACCGCCTGGGGTTCGGCCTACTCGGCCCCGGCGGAAAAAAAGTCGCGGACCACGGCGGAAACCTGCTCACGTGGCACTTCCATTTCGGTGCGTGTGCCGAGGTCGCGGACCTTGACCACGCCCTTGGCCAACTCCTCGCCGCCATAGATCAACGCGAGTTTGGCGCCCGACTCGCCGGCGGCCTTAAACTGTTTGCCGAAGGCGACCTCTTTGAGCGGATAGTCGACCCGGAAACCGTCGGCGCGCAGCGACTGGATATCGGCAAACGCCGCCGCACGCTCCGCTTCGCCGCCGATGACCGCATACACATCGGTGGAGTGGCTAACCGCCGGGGTGAGCCCGCGCTGCTCCAGTAGAAGCGCAAAGGTCATGTCGCCCATACCGAAGCCGACGGCCGGCATGTCATTGTAGCCGAGTTTGCCGATCAAACTGTCGTAGCGCCCGCCACCGGCCAGCGCCCGCAGCTCGCCCTTGCGATCAAACGCCTCAAACACAAAACCGGTGTAGTAAGCCAACCCGCGCACCACGCCGAGGTCCACCTCGACAAACTTCCCCAGCCCCATGGCCGAAAGGTTTCCGAGAAGCTTACGCCAATCGCCCAGGCGAGCGCCGAGTTTGTCTCCCGGAATCGAAGCCACCGCCGCCTCGAGCGCGGCCAGGGTTTTGATCTGCAAAAAGGCCAACACCTGCGCTTTTAGCTCAGGGGCGATGGGGCCAAACTTCTCGGTGTAATCCTTAAACGCATCGTCGCCGAGTTTCTCATACCGATCGACCGCGCTGAGTACCGTGCGGATGCGGGGCTCGTCGAGCCCGAGCGCCTCGAGGTAGTAAAACCACAGGTTGCGGTCGCTCAGGCGCACATAAAAATCCTCCGCAGTTAACCCGAAGGAACCGAAGCACTGGATGAGCAGGGCGATCAGCTCGGTTTCGGCCTCCACACCGGGCTCGCCAAAGATGTCGGCATTGAGCTGGAAAAAGCACCGCCCGCGGCCCTTCTGCATGCGCTCGTAGCGATAAAACTCCGCGATGCTAAACCACTTGATGGGGCGTTTGAGCGCGTTGGCCTTTTCGCCAACAAGCCGGCACACCGTCGGCGTCATCTCGGGGCGCAGCGCGACCTCGCGCCCACCCTTGTCAGTGAAGCTGAACAACTGGCCCTCGATCTCGTCACCCGACTTCGTTTTGTAGAGTTCGAGCGGCTCGAGCACTGGCGCGTCGTATTCCTGAAACCCGTAGGTCGACGCTGTCTGCCGCCACAGGCGGAAAATGTGATTCCGACGCGCCAACGCATCGGGATAGAACTCACGGAAACCGGGCAGGGATTGGAACTGGGCCATGGAACCGAGGACGCTGGAAACGGCCGCGGCCAAGGGCGAATCTAAAAACGCACCTCAATCGTGCTAGTTCCCATTGCCCGCAAGAAAGGGCTGAACGGGGTTAATTTTCACCATTCAAACTATCTGTGAGCTTGATTGCCAAACGGGCGCTCACCACCGTGACCGCCTTTATGAAGAAAGCCCTTATTACCGGTATCACAGGTCAAGACGGTTCCTATCTCGCAGAACTCCTGCTCTCCAAGGGCTACGAGGTTCATGGCGTCATCCGCCGCTCCTCCACGTTTAACACCAGCCGCATCGACCACCTTTACAGCGACCCGCACCTGAACGGCGTGCGCCTGTTCCTGCACTACGGCGACCTCGCCGATTCCGTGCAGATGGTGAAACTGCTCTACCAGCTCCAACCCGACGAGGTCTACAACCTCGGCGCCCAGTCGCATGTGCGCGTCTCCTTCGACGTTCCCGAGTACACCGGCGACGTGGTCGGCCTCGGGGCGCAACGTATCCTTGAAGCCATTCGCGAAGCCGGACTGGTTAAAAAAGTCCGCTATTATCAGGCGTCCTCTTCGGAGATGTACGGCAAGGTCCAGGAAGTTCCCCAGACCGAAAAGACCCCGTTCTGGCCCCGTTCCCCCTACGGTTGCGCCAAGATGTACGCGTACTGGCTGACGGTGAACTACCGCGAGTCGTACAACCTGCATGCCTCGAACGGCATTCTCTTCAACCA
>CAMBUJ010000162.1 GCA_945871005.1 Opitutus sp. GAS368
AACCAAGCCTTCACAAACGGATCCGCATGGCCGGTCAGCCGGTAACGCAGGGAGTAGTCTGAATTGGCAGCGTACCAGCCACCACTCGAGGTCCACTTCTCGCCAGCCACCGGCTTGGCCGCCACCACCGCCGGCACAGGTTTGGCCACGACGGGGGCACTGGGCGCGTCACCCAAGATATCGTCCCCGATCGAATCGTCATTGGCGACCGCGGCCTTGACCACGGCTTTGACCGGCACCGGAGGCGCATCGGCCAAAATGTCGTCCCCGCCGAGAATATCGTCGGTGACCTTGGCGGCGGGTTTCGCGGCGGGGACGGCGGCGACCACCGGAGCGGCGGGCGGCACCGGCTTGGCCACAACCTTGGTGGGCAAGGGCTGGCCGGCGCGACGAGCGGCCACTTCGGCCAGCAGTTCCGGCATCCACTCGGCACGGATGAAGGCCTGCAGGATTTCCGGGGAAATCGAGCCGGCGAGCCCGGCCGTGCCCGCACCGAGGCGCTTTTTGACGGCGTCATGGCCGGAGAGCACGAGGTCGGCGATCAGCTCCTTGGTTGACCAGGCGAGGGTCTCGGCGGCCGCGGCCACCTCGGGCTTGGCACGCGCCAGGTTCATCAAATCGGCCCCGGCCAACGTGGTCAGGGCGGCCTGGGCTTTGGCGTCGGACGCCAACAAATAGCGCATGAACGGGGTCAGCGGGCCGTCGGCGTCGGCGGGCCATTGCCCGAGGGTGGTCGTGCGAGCCTTGAGGAAGGTCGGATCGAGACCGGGCACGCTCAGCACGGCGATGCCGGCCGCGCCGGGACGGACAATCGTGTCGCTATGGCACTGGGCGCAGGATTGCTCGAAGTTGCGGGTGAGCATCAAGCGGTTCTGGCTGTCGGTGGTATGACAACTGTTGCAGCCGACCGGCACGATTTTCTGGTCCTTGGCGGCGGGGAAGTAGTTCGAAATGTGGCTGTTGTGATCGAACATGATCCGCGTGCGGCGATCATAGGGATACCCCTTAAAGTCAGGATGGCCGTGGGGGAAGCTGGCAAACTGGTTACTGTGGCAGACTTGGCAGCCGGTATCTGCAACCTGCTTTAAATCAAAGTCACGGCCGTGGTGTTCGCGATGGCAGGTGGCGCAGGCCAGATTGCCGTCAGCGGAGGTAACCGAGGCCAGCGCGGCGGAGGGGGCGCCCGATCCGGTGATTTTCGCAGTGAGCAAGGCGAGCTCCTCGGGCCTGAGCCCGTGGGGCTTCATCGGCTGTTCGCCCAAGTTATGGCAATTCAAGCAGAGCTGGCTGTTGGCATGGGCGCTGGTCGCGCTAAAGGCCGAGGCCAACCACGCGCCGGAGGCCAGCTGGGTCTCCGAATGGCAGCGGTTACAGGAAATGCCGTCGGCGGCATGTTGGGCGATGACCGGACCGGGGTTAAAGGTCTGGTTGCTGCTGGGCAAACCCAAGGCGACCAAGAGGGCGCCCAAGGTGAGGGCAAACACAAGGATGACCGCGAGTTTGCGCTGCGAGCGCACGCTGCGGCGCGGGGTGCACGGCGGGATGCTTTTGCAGCACGTGCCGTCCGGCAGAGGCCCGTCGGCGCATTTGCCCCCGCGCGAGTCGGCGCGAGTGCACTGCCAGCGATCCTCGACTTTGCGCGGATTACATTCGGTGGTGGCCCGGCATTTGCCGGCACTGTCCGGCCCGAGCGGGCAGCCGGCGCAGGCATCGGCACTGCCGCATTCCCACTCTTGGTTGGGACGCTGATACCGGCTGAATTTAAAATCGAATCGCTGAAGGCGTTTCATGGCTGGAGGAACGGAAGTATCAATTAAAAGCCATGGCCATTAGCCCGTGCAAAAGCCCCATGAGCAGTAAACTAAAGGTGAGCGGAATATGTATAAAGAGCCAATATTTGAGCACTCCCTGGCAGGTCGCCTGCAGATCCAAATTATCCTTGGCTTTAACGCACGCGATGACTTCGGCCAAAAAAACACGTTCCGAAACCACCATATAACGCTGGAGCTGATTAAGTTCCTCGGTGAGATCATTGACCGGTTCCTCGGAGCAGATCAGGTGGGAAAACGTATTTTGGTGGTTGGAAAAATAAGCCTTCAACTTGGTTTCGTAAAAACGGGCCAAGGTAAACGACTTGGTCTCATTCACGCTTTTCCAGATAATCTGCTCCACATCCGCTTGGAGCTGCTGGCGCAAGGCGGGGATGCGTTCATAGATCAGATTTTCCCCATACAAGCGGAGTCGCGAAGGATAGATACGGGAAATAATCAAGCCGGCAACACCGCTGAGGGCGACCGCGGAAAAGACGATATAGAGAGCGGTTTCAAAGCGCCCATTGGGCCAGCGCAAGCCGGTATGAAAAAGGAACACCGCCACGGCAAACCAACCCGCGTAAATATGCACCTGGGTCCAGGTCGCGGCACGCAAGAGGGGAATAAACGGGAGCTTTTTGCGGGCGTTAAACAGGGCCAGCCCCAGGCAGGTGCCGAACAGCACGGTGCCGGTCAGCCAAGCCGTGGAGCGAATGCCTTGGGCATAACCAGTATCCAAGGCCCAAAAAGCTCCGATCGCCGCAAGCAGCAGACCGAAATTAAGAAGGCGCCGGCGTGAAAAAAAGCTTAGCGTTGCAGCCATTTGGCGAAGGTTTGGGTGTCCTGCATGTCCACCCGGGTGAGGGCGTCATGCGGGCAGGCGTTAATACAGGCCGGGCCGGTGACTTGTTCGACACACAGGTCGCACTTGGCGGCCTTGGTCACCGGACGGCTTTCCTGATCGAGAATGTAGTCGCCGAGTTCGTTCCGAATCTCGACCATTTGAATATTATTATATGGGCAACTGTTGGCGCAGGTGGAGCAGCCAATACAAGTCGTATCGTTGATCACGACCTGACCGCCGAGGGCATTGCGGTGGATCGCCCCGGTCGGGCAACCGATCATACAGACCGGATCGAGGCAATGCATACAGGCATTGGCGATCATATAGCGGCCGATCTGGTGGCCGTGGCGGACGAAACGCGGGTTATTGTCATGCGCCGAGGCGCAGGCCCGAATACAATCGTCGCAGCGCGTGCAGCGGTCCAAGTCCATCACCATGGTGGCCCGGCCGTTGATGAAACGGTTATCCACCAAAAACTCGACCACATCGGTGGACAATTCGCCGTCGCGCCGATCGCTTACCTGTTTCCGCTGGCCGACGACCGCAGCGGGGAACGAGGCCGCGGGGATTTTCGGCAGAATATACTGTTCGACCACCGAAGTGGGCACGACGAGCACGTCGACGTAGCCCAGGGCGCGCAGGGTATATTGAAGGGAGACCGAATCCTTGGTCTTCCAGTTGTGGGCGATTTCATCGAACCCAAACATTTGCCCGCGGGAGAGATAACTGGCGGTGCGCTCGCCTTGATTATACTTTTGGCTCATGCGCGCAAAGCCGGCGCGAATCAAAACCAAGCCGTTGGCATACTGGCCCTCCTCTGCAATCAGCGGCTCTTCCTTCAGCCGTTCTTCCGGAGCGACGTCGCGATTCTTTTTATAATTCGAGTGCCAGTCAAAACTGCCGTAGGTCTCGAACCGGGTCTGATTTGCGACCGCCTTCAGCTCCTCGGGACTGAGGTCCTTAAAGTACTTGGTCTCACGGAGGTGATTCTCCAACGAGTACTTGCGGTAGTTGGTGTCGATGAACTGTTTGATTTCCGGGGCCCGCAGACGCAGTTCACGCAAACCCTGCCAGCGGATTTCGAGCAGCTCGCAGTCCTCTTCGGCAAAAATAGTGGCGGTGCGCGGGGTGCGGCTCAAGGCGGCGATTTCACCGAAGAACATGCCGGCGGTTAGCACCGCGGTGCCGCCCTTGAGGACGCTGGGAATATCGTGCAGGAAGATCGCGGTGGTATCCTCCTTGGGCTCGGCGGCGCCGGACTTGGCCGCTTTATAACGACTCAGGCTGCGCACCTCCGGGTAACGCGCATTGCCCCAGAGTTGGCGCAGGGTGGAGAGAAAATCCTTTTTCTCCGGCTGGCGACGGCCGAGCAATTCGGCTGGGATGGCATCCTTACCGAGGGCGACCCGCACGCTGCCCTTAATGATGAAAAACGCGGAGTTTCCGTAGTCACCTTCGCGCACAACAACCTGCGTCTTTTTAAAGGAGCGCAGGCCGGTGTCGTTGAGCAAAATATCGGGCAGCGAGGTGCTGGCCGGGAAGCGGCTGGGGTCAATCTGGCTGAAGGGCGCGATCGTGAGGATCCGCGCCACCGCCTCCGCCCCCATTTGCCCATCGAACGGTACATCCCAGCGCTGCGGCCGGGAGATTGTCGCGGAGGATTCAGACATGAATTACGCTTTGCGGGTTAATAGCTTAAGATTGCAACCGAGACCACTCAGGGAGCGGCGTTGTACGGGGTGCCCTGCACCACGGTGGGGATCAGGGCGTCCAAGGCCGCCAGTTCCTCGCCCTTGTAGGTGTCGCTGATTTTGCGGCCCAAGTCGGAGATCGCCTGGACGGCGGCCATGATCGGCTCCTTGTTGTTGAGCTTGAGCGCGACGCCATCGGAAGCGGCGGCCACGGCCTTGAGCTCCTCACGGGGGAGCACGTCGATGATTTTTTGGATTTCCGCGCGGGCGGCCTTGGCGCGGCGGGCCATGCTCACGGCGTAGGAGGCCTTTTCGGTGGCGTTGGCCACGCCGCGCAGGCTGTACTCGAGGTCAACGACCCGGCCGACCAAGTAGAGCATACGCTTGCGCTCGGGGGTCGCATCGGTGTTTGCGGTGCCAGCCTTAAAGTGGTGGCGGACTTCGCCCTGCACCCAGGAAACCAGTTCGATTGCGCTGCCGGCCTGGTGGCCGCCCACGTTCACCAGCTTCTCGTTAGGCACGGTGTGGCAGGAAAAACAGTTGGTCGCCAGTTGGTAAATGTTGCTCGGGGAAATAAAGCCGTTGGCGACGGCTTGGTCGCGCTGGCCCTTTTCGTTGTGTTTGCCAATCCAGTCGGCGGCCGCCCCGTGGCAGGACTCGCAGGACACCCCGGCGACGGCCCGACCAGTGTCGTTGACCGTGTAGTGACACTGCATGCAAGAGCCTTCGGTCTTGATGTTTACAATCTCAAGCTTGGCGGCGATTTCCTTGGCCGAAGGGCGGCGGTGCAGGTCGTCGAAGGTCTTGAAATGTTTCATTTCCTGCCAAGCCGCGGCCTCACTCTTATGGCAATCCGCGCATTTTTCCGGCCCCACCAGCTTGGTGGAATCGAGAGCAGCCAAGGTCAGGGTCGGCGAGGCGAGCAGGGCGATCAATCCGGCGAGCAGCGAGATGTTGAGTTTCATAAAAATGAGCAGCGTGGCGAGAAATCGAGCGGGATATGGGGTTAACCTAGTGAATTACTATAATGATGTGGAGAATGAGAATGGCTTCATGTCAACGGCAGGAACAGCCGTGTTAAAAAAATTTGCGCGTGAGTTTCAGGAAATGCGATTCAGGCGGCCCGGGGAATCCTTTCGCCCGATTCCTTGCTTAATTTTACTGCAACCAACAGTTGCCCCTCAGTGGCACTCCATTTTTCGGCGACCAAAGTTAACTGACAGGTACATTATCGGCTTGCGCCGTTACGGGCGGCGTGGGCGAGTAGGCAGAGCTGCCTTTCTTTTTTATTCATATGCGATTCATCCTTTCTGAAAAAACGCTGGGGTTATTGTCCCTGTCCCTTGTTTTAGCCGGGCCCGCCCTGTGTGCCGATAGCCCCGCCGCGCCCAGCTGCCCGATAACCCTGCCTGTCAGTGCAGACGACTTACTCGCTCTAGACGCGCCGAAGCCGGCCGCCACCGTCAAAGCCGCCGCCGCCGATGATGATTTGCTCGGGGGCGATGATGTGCCGGTTGTCACCAAGAAGAAATCCGCTCCCCTGCCCCCGCCCAAACCCAAGGCCAAGGACCCGGTCGACCCGCACCGCGCGATCTACGCTAAGAACAACTTCCCGAGTGCCTCCGAGTGCGCGTCCTGCCACAAGGAAATCTACGACGAGTGGCGCTCCTCCAATCACGCCTACGCCTCGATCTCCCCGGTCTTCCATAAGTTTGAGCAAAAGATCAACGACCTGGCCCAGGGCACCCTCGGCATGTTCTGCATGCGCTGCCACGTCGCTGTCGGCACCACGATGGGCGAACCCCGCGAGCAGCCCCTGTGGGAGCGTTCCGAGGTGTCCCGCGAAGGCATCACTTGCGTCACCTGCCACCGCGTTAAGGAAGAGTACTCCCGGGTTAACGGCGAACGCCGCATCGAAATGGGCGACATCACCAAGCCCGTTTACGGCAATTTCGACCCCCAAGGCCTCACCGACATCATCTTGGCCAAAGACAAGCACCACGTAAAACTCTCACCCAACGACCCCGGCCCCGGCCAGGTCATCCATAATTCGGCCATTCAGTGGGAGCCGCTGAGCAAGTCTGAGTTCTGCGTTTCCTGCCACCAGGTCGCGGTCCATCCCGGCATCAAGTTGGAAGTCGTCTGGGACCAGTATCGCGCCTCCCCGGCTGCCGCCCAAGGGATTTCCTGCCAAGAGTGCCACATGGGCAAGGTGCCCGGTAAAGCCGAAGGCTTTGCCACCGGCCCAGCCGCAGTGGTCAACGGCAAGCCGATTAACCCCAACCGCAAGCACTCCAACCATGCCTTTTATGGCCCGGGCTACCCCATCGTGCACCCCGGCATCTTCCCCCACCACCCCGAGGCCAAGCGCTTCGCGGTTAAAAGCTGGCTGAAGTTCGACTACCGCGCCGGCTGGGGCACCCCGGCTTTCGAAAAACTGGCCGCCAAAAACCCCAGCGCCTACACCTTCCCCGAAGAGTGGGCCATGGCCGAGGACCGCTCCGACGCCCGCCTCATCGTCGATGAGAACCTGGTCATGCTCGACCAGAAGAAAAAGTTGCGCGAACAGGTGATGAACAACGGCGCCAAGCTCGACGGACCGTTCTTCCAGGCCGACCCGGTCGCCGGCAAGGCGCTCAAGGTGAACTACGTTCTCCACAACACCAACTCCGGGCACAACCTGCCCTCCGGCTCCCTCGGCGCCCAACCCGAGCTCTGGCTCAACGTCGCCCTGTTCAACGAAAAGGGCACCCGCGTGTGGGAATCCGGCTATGTTGACAGCCAAGGCGACATGGCCGACCTGCATTCCGCCGATGTGCGCGCAGGCCGCCTGCCGGTCGACAGCCAACTGTTTAACCTGCAGACCAAGTTCCTTACCACTAACGTCAAAGGCACCGACCGCGAGATGTACCTGCCGATCAACAT
>CAMBUJ010000163.1 GCA_945871005.1 Opitutus sp. GAS368
TATGAGCTACGAGCTATGAGCTATGAGCTACGAGCTATGAGCTATGAGCTACGAGCTATGAGCTATGAGCTACGAGCTATGAGCTATGAGCTACGAGCTATGAGCTATGAGCTACGAGCTACCAACCCACCACCCACCTATCCCGCCCATTCCGAAGCTCCCAGCTCCTAGCTCTTAGCTCCCAGCTCGCCCCCTCCGATCCCCATGCTCCCCTTCCGCAACCCCGACCTCTCGCTCGCCGCCCGTCTCGACGACCTCATTGCCCGCCTCACCTTGGCCGACAAGGTCGACCAGCTCGGCATGGACACCCAGGGCGTGCCGGCCCTCGGCATCCCCGCCTACCAGTGGTGGAACGAGGCCCTCCACGGCGCGGCCCGCAACGGGATTGCCACGGTTTTTCCCCAAGCCATCGCCCTGGCCGCCACCTGGAACCCCGCCCTCCACGGACGCATCGCCGAAACCATCGCCACCGAAACCCGCGCCAAATACCACGCCACCGTCCGCGCTTCCGGCGGCGCCACGAAGATCTACGAAGGCCTCACGATCTGGTCGCCCAACATTAACATTTTCCGCGACCCGCGCTGGGGCCGCGGCCAGGAAACCTACGGCGAATGCCCATTCCTCACCGCGCGCTTCGGCGTCGCCTTCTGCCGCGGCCTCCAGGGCGACCACCCGTACTACCTCAAAACCGTCGCCACCGTGAAACACTACGCGGTGCACAGCGGCCCCGAGGCCGACCGCCACACCTTTGACGCCCGCCCCACGCCCCGCGACTTGTGGGAAACTTATCTGCCCGCCTTCGAGGCCGGCATCACCGAGGGCGGCGCCCAGTCGCTCATGTCGGTTTACAACGCGATCGACGGCGTGCCCGGCCCGGTTAACGCCCGCCTGCTCACCGAGATCTTGCGCGAGCGCTGGGGGTTTAAGGGCGCGGTCGTCGGCGACGTGGACTGCGTGCACGACGTCCATGCCCACCACAAGTTTACCCGCGACGCCGCCGAGTCCGCCGCGCTCGCCCTGAAGGCCGGTAACGACCTGTGTTCCGGGGCCACCTTCGCCGCGCTGCCCGAAGCGCTCGCCCGCGGCCTGTGCACCGAGGCCGACCTCGACCTCGCCCTGCGCCGTCTGCTCACCCTGCGCTTCCGCCTCGGCCAATTCGACCCGGACGCCTGCGTGCCCTACGCGTCCATTCCGGAATCGGCCAACGACACCGCCGAACACGACGCGCTCGCCCTCGACGCCGCCCGCCAGTCGCTCGTTTTGCTCAAAAACGACGGCACCCTGCCGCTCGATCCAACGCGCCTGCGCAATGTGGCGGTGATCGGTCCGGTGGCTGACGACAAGTCCGCGCTGTTGGGTAACTACGCCGGCACGCCCGCCCGCCCGGTGACAATCTTGGCCGGGTTGCGCAAAAAGTTAGCCGCCCACGGGGTCACCGTGCGCTACGAACCGGGCTGCGCGCTCGCCCCCGGCTTTCCTGACAACCAGTTCTCCTTCGAGGCCGGCCAACTCTTCACCGACTCCACCTGCGCCATCCCCGGCGTGCGCGGTGAATTCTGGGGCAACCGCGAACTCGCCGGCTCGCCCACCCACACCCGCACCGACCCGCAGCTCGACCTCGACTGGGACTATTACCACCCGCAACCGGCGATCGCGGTGCGCGACACCTCGGCGCGCTGGACCGCCGTGCTCGTCCCCCCGGTGGACGGCGATTACCGCCTCGACGTGACCTTGGTCGGCGGGGCCCGCCTCTGGCTCGACGACCGCCTCGTCATCGACGAATGGGCTGGCGGCGCCTACCGCATTCGCACGCTCACTCAGGCGTTTGTGGCCAACCGTCCGGTTTCACTGCGCCTCGAAATAACCCAAACCGAGTTCACCGCCAAAGCCCGCCTCGGCTGGCGCATCCCGCAGGTCCAGTCCGACTTGGAACGCGCGTTGGCGATCGCCCGGCTTTCCGACCACGTGATCCTGACCCTCGGCATCACCCCCGACCTAGAGGGCGAAGAGAACCCGTTTTCCTGCGAAGGGTTTGTCTCCGGCGACCGCACGACGCTGGCGTTGCCCGCCACCCAACGCGCGCTGCTGGCGGCGGTGGCTGCGCTCGGCAAACCCCTGACGATCGTGCTCACCACGGGCAGCGCGGTGAGTTTTGATCCGGGCCAAGCCAACGCGGTGCTGCTGGCGTGGTATTACGGGCAACGCGGAGGCGACGCGATTGCCGAGGCGATTGTCGGCGAACTCAACCCGGCCGGACGCCTGCCGATCACCTTTTATCAGAGCGAGGCCGACCTGCCGCCCTTTGCCGACTACGGCATGGACGGGCGCACCTACCGGTATTTTGAGAAAAAACCGCTCTATGCGTTTGGGCACGGGCTCAGTTATACTCAGTTTAGTTATCAAGCGCTCGCCTACGATCCGGCCACGCAGACGGCGCGGGTGACGCTGGCGAACACCGGAGCCCGTGAGGGCGACGAAGTGGTGCAAGTGTATGTGAGCGACGCCCGCCCCGGTCGGCCACGGCTGCAACTGTGCGGTTTTGTGCGGGTAACCTTGGCCGCGGGCGCAAGTTGCGAGTTGAACGTGCCGATAGATCTAAAAACGCTGCGTCGATGGGACGAAGCGACTCACGACTACGTGATCGATGCGGTGCCGCGTGAACTCCACGCCGGCGGCGCTTCCGACCGGTTGCCGCTCAATCTTTCTCTTTCCTCTTTATCTTAATCGTTCTCCATCCGAAGCCGACTCCGGGGCCGAGCTGGAGCTCGGCGTTCCACCCGGACCGCGGAGCTCCAGCTCGGCCTTGGTCGGGCTCGATGCCGCGGCCTGACCGGCGTCCCCGGTCCCGGCGGCGCCCGGTGCTTTCGCCGGCACCACCGGCGGGACGCTGGTCGTCTTCGGTGGCGTGGGTGCGCCCGAACAGGCCCAAGTGTTGCCGTTGGCCGCCGGGCGGCTGAGCGCGGCGGTCGACCGGCTCCATTTTGCCGCGGGTAAACTCACGCGCACGCCTTGCCGGCCCTGCCGGTCGCGTTGGCCGGAGCCGGGGCCGGGGTGGTCAGCGACAAAGCCGGAGCCAAACTGTACGTGGTGGGCGGCTTGAAGTCGCTCGACGTGTCGGCGGCGGAGCCCTCGTGGTGGGTGCTCGATTTGGCCAAGCCCGAGGCGGGGTGGACGGCCGCGCCGGTGCTACCGGGCCTCGGCCGCTCCATTCCGACGACTCGCCATTCGCTGTTATCAGAAAACGCCCCTCCGTACCCTTGGCTCGTCCTTTTTTCTCCTCGCTGCGACGGGCGTGCAGGCGCCTGAAATTGTCGAACGGCCGAACGCGGCAAATCCGGAAAAGTATGCCCGCATCCGCCGGCTGGTGGTTTCCGCCGAATCGGTTTCGCCGGACTTTAAAGTGATCCTTGTTCCCTATAGCCAAGACGAAGCGGGTCCACTCGCCTCAGTCACTCCCTTGGGGCCAATTCTGTTGGATCGGCCGTCTTCGCGCTGCCGCGCTGCGTCCGGCTGGGCTCGGTGATACAGCCCGACGGTCTGGTTTTCTCCCTCGCGACCCACCGGAAACGTCGAGGAACCTGATATGAGATTCCGTTTCTCGCACACTCCACTAGATCACGATCATGGAGTTGATAGCGGGCGCCCGAGTGCTTTCAGCGCTTGGGCCAGGCCGGCGGTGGCGGTGGCGTAGGTGTAGCCGGCAATACGCTTCGACACTCGCTGGGGAAAACCCTCCGCGTCCTGCGCCGTCGCGAGCAACGCCCGCCGCAGCGCCGCCTCGAGCGCTTCGGGTGCGTCCGCCGCAAAGACCCAGCCGGTTTCGCCCTCGGTCACCAGATCGCGTTGGCAACCGACTCGGTCGCTGACTAGGCAGGGAACGCCCAGGTGCATGGCCTCGTTGACCGCCAGCCCCCAGGTTTCTCCGGGGCCGCCCGAGGGCAGGGCGAACACATCCGCGAGCAGGTAGCATGAGGGCATTTCGGTTTGATTGGCGAAGGGCAGGAAGCGCACGCAAAGGTCGGGACGGGTGGCAGCCTGGTGCTGCAACGCAGGCAGGTCGCTGCCTTCGCCCACGAAAACCAGTGCGGTGTCCGCTGGAGCCAGGCCGTGAAACGCGGCGAGGAGTTCCCGCGGGCGTTTTTTCGGGATGAGTTTGCCGGCGAACAACACGACGCGTTTCCCTTCCATTCCTAACGTCTCGCGCAGGCGCTCCGACGCCGCCCGGGTTTCCGCAGTGGCGGCGAAATGCTCGGCGTCCACACAATGGGGGGCGTGAAAGAGTTTTGCTGGAGGCACCCCGAAGGCGCGGAAGTAATCGGAGTTGGCCTGGCCCACGTAGCTGATCGCCGCGCAACGACTATAGACCCACCGCAACGCCCAGCGTTTTAAAATCTGAGGCGCGGGGGCATCAAGCAGGTGGGAGTCACCCCGGAAAATGACGGGGGCGGGCGGGGCCAGCAGCAGGCGCAGGTGGGTCAGGTACTTGTAGCCAAACAGCAGGATCGCGTCGGGTTGCCAGCCACGCAGGCGTTGCGGCAGTGAGGGATTGTTGAGTCCTCGCAGGTGATGCGTGCCGGGTTCGCGGGCAATGTTGGGTACGAACTCGTGCTCATAGCCGGAAAGCAGATCGACATCCCAGACGAGGGTGCGGCCAAATTCGCGGTCCGCGTGGGCGGATACGCCGGCGTCCCACAGGTAAAACACCCGCAATGACCAGCCCTGAGCGGCCATCCACCGGAACCAGGGAGCGTAGTATTGGATCGGGTGGGAAACCACCACCGCGAGGCGTTGGGTCGGGGCGTTCATCACGGGGCCGAATTCGTGGTTTCGGGACGCTCGACCCGCGTCAGGTAGACAAAGGGGATGCAGGCCACGGCGATAATCACTCCGGATTGAAACAGCGCGGTCACCAGCACGCTGGAGACCATTTCAAAGGACACGGTTAATTCCATAAACAGGGCGAAGGTGATCAGCCCTTCCAACGAAAGGAGGGGTTTCGTCGCGGTAAGTACTTCCGTCCAGGCGAAAAAAAGTCCCAGGATCAACCCGAGGAACACCCCGCCCCAAAGCGCGCCGAAATTGCCATAGGCTTCCGGGAGCAGGCCCCAGGCAATGTAGGTGGTAAAAGTGGCGTTGAGGTCCTGGCGCCCGAAGTGGACGTTGAGCATGACCTGGCCTTCGTGGGCCCGCGGCTTGTCCGGCCAGAACATGCGCGGTATCAGCAGGGGGGGAATTAGGCTGTAGGTGGCGCCGCCGAGGGTGGGGTGAGCTTGGCCCTCGATCGCTTCGATGGCGAAAAGCAGGTTTTGCAGGTTATCGACTCGGGCAAGCAGAGAACGGCTACTCTTTTTTTGCGGGGAGAAGCCGGATGACTCGGCACCAGCACCGGGGAGATTGCGCAGGCTCGCGTCGAGCCATTCGCCATAATATCTCGGCAGGTTTTGGACCGTGGGGGTGAAGGTTTCCTCGGCCTGCTCGCCCCAGTAACGTTCCCGCATTTCAAACTTACCGAGGTGGAGTAGTGCCACCGGCAGGGTTGCCAAAAAGATAAAACGCCAGGGCATTCGGCCTGAGCTCCAAAACAGGCCAATGACCACCGCGGCAAACAGGTTGGTCACCGAGGAGAGCAGAAAGCCCGAGGCCATGATTAAAGCATTGAGTGTGAGGGTGCCCCAAAACAACAAACGCAGCCCGGTTTTGGCTTCGCCCGAGCCCAGACTCATCGCGACCACAAAATAGCCAGCCATGGTGACCGACTTGATCATGGCGGTAAAAATGGAGCTGGTTCCGCTGGGTAACAGTCCGAGAATAAAGTCGATCAATTGCAGGCTGCTGAGGACATTATAGCCCGTCGCGATCAGGATCAGAATAATCCCGCCCAAGCGCCGCGTGCGGCTATCATTTTTAGCAAAAACACTGAGGGCGTAACATTGGGTCTGGCGGGGGCGAAAAAGCTCCATGCCGAAGCGCCAGGCAATCGCCATTGCGGCAATAAACACGCCGACCTCGACGCCAGCCTGGGTGATGGAGGCACTTGAATACCGATCCAAGGTTTCGTTGCGGGACAACAAGGGAACGCCATAGGCGGCCAGGTGTTGCGCCGCCATCATCGGCAGCAGCGGTAAACCCACGGCCTTAGCCTGCCATAGGGCGAAGGCGAAAATCGTCCCCAATCCCATCCACAAGAACGCGGCCCAGTTGGCGTCATTCTGGAAAAACAGGACGGCCGGAACCAGTACAGCGGCTGCAGCCAAGGGGAAAAGTCCGCGTTGAATCACGCGTTGGACCACGCCGCCCAGTTCGCTGATTTGGGTGTAACGATCGAGGACTTGGAGCATGGGGTGCGGCGGGGGCAGAGCTCAGGCGTGATGCACCGCTTGGTTAAAACACTTCACCATCGATTCGGTCATCGACGCAGCGGTGAAGGGACGCACTGCGTCGCTCACCAACTCGGCGGGCTGCAGCCGCTGGACGCCGGCAAACCACTGGGTGGCGATCAGCTCGACCAGCGATTCGTTTGTCCCCTCCGGTGCAAAACCGTAACCGGCCAGCCCGACGGCCTGCATTAACCCGTGGACCGGGCTGTCCCGGTGAAACACCGCGAGCAGCGGTTTGCGCGCGAGGATACAGGGGAAGATTTTCGAAGCGCTGTAGCCGGGATCGTTCGATCCGAGCGCGATCACCGCGTCGGCCTGCGCCAGGTATCTACGCTGACGAGGATGTCGCCATGTGAAACTGAGCAGACAAAGGATTCATGCGCCTATAGCGCTCGATTGCGAAGAAGCGTTCGTATGCGTAGAGCGCAACGCCAGCCAAGCATTTTGGCGATTAGGTGAAATAGACGGCCTCCACCGGGTAGAACGGATGCTCCGCCGAGTTGGTCGATTTGCTGAAGCAATCGAGCAGCAAGGTCGCGGTTTTCAGGGTAGAGCGAATACACGAGTTGTTTCAGGTTATCGGCTGAGCGGCGTCGGGTGAGATTGTTATCCTTACGACTTAAGAGGTGTCCCACTGCTAGCTGTGTCGAAAGGCAGGCCGATTCCCATGCTCGACGGCTTTTTTGGGCAGAGAGGCTATCGGGGATAGAGGCCAGCGTGATCGCGTGGATCGAACGCGAACTGAAGCTGCCGGTTAACCGGGCCAAAAGTGGCAGTGGTCCCAGCGATGGGACCGCGCTGCTCGGCTTCCGGTTGGAAAAGGACGGCACGATTCGGCTGGCGCCGAAAAGCGTGGAACGCCTCAAGGCCAAGGTCCGGGAACTGTGGGA
>CAMBUJ010000164.1 GCA_945871005.1 Opitutus sp. GAS368
CTAAGTGAAACCGAGCGGTTGCAATTGAAACAGGCGTGGCGCTTACCCCTGGGAAAGTGTGAACGACCGGTTGTGCGGTCTGCGAAGGAGTATATTGCTTTTGCTACCTTTGCCTCGAATTTTTCGCGTGCGCGCACGCCGCGGTTGATAATCGGCGGGGATCACTGGCGGTTGTAGATAGGCTTGTCGGCTTCGGGAGGGGCACGGGATATGTTAAGGGGTAGGGGCGTTGTTTGTTGATTGAAGCGGGTGTGAATACCTGATCGGAGTTTTAACGCAAAGTCGCCAAGAGCAGGACGCAAAGATCGCAAAGCACAGGCCAGTTACTTTGCGCACTTCGGTTTGGCCTTAGGAAGCTCTGAGGTAGTGCGGAGCTTTAGCCCGCAGGTTTGCAAGGTTGCCCAGCCAAGCGCCGATGCGGGCTGAAGCACCGCACTAGTAGGCAGTAACCTTCGAGTTGTCGGATGCATTTGGGGCGTTTTGTGCGAGAGTGTAGGATGGCCCCCCGATACAAAATTACCCTTACCAGTCAGCAGCGGGATTCACTCGAAGCCCTCACCCATAAAGGCAAATCCAACGCTCATCAATTCGTGCACGCACAGGCACTGTTGTTGTGCGACATCGGGTCGCTCTGCGGCGAACGCCGGAAAGTCGCTGAAGTGGCCGATATCCTCGGTATTTCCGAGCGAACTATAGAACGACTCAAACAGCGTTTTGTGGAAACCGGGATGGACGCTGCGCTGGGGACCACGATGCGGCGCCCGCCAATCAAGCGGCGATTCGATGGTCGCTTCGAGGCTCGATTGATCGCTCAGGCGTGCGCTGAAGCACCCGAAGGTCGGGTTCGCTGGACGCTACGTTTACTGGCGCAAAAAATCGTCGAGCTCCAGTTCACGCCCTCAGTCTCGCTCATGACCATTCAACGGACGTTAAAAAAAACGAATTACAGCCTCACCTAAGCCAGTACTGGAAAATACCGCCCAAAGCTAATGCTTCGTTTGTGGCTAATATGGAGGATGTTCTAGATCTTTATCATGCGCCCTACGATCCGCTTTTTCCGTTGGTGTGTATGGATGAATCGAACAAGCAACTGATTGGTGAGGTACACGCGCCGATCCCCATGGCCCCTGGTCGAATTCGCACGGAGGATCACGAATATGTCCGCAACGGCGTTGCCGATATTTTCATCGAAGTAGAACCGCTCGGAGGACACCGACACATCGAGATCACCTCAAGCCGCACTCGATTGGACTGGGCGCACTTCATCAAGGGCATGCTCACCGAGCGCTACCCATTGGCGACCAAAGTTCGTCTGGTAATGGACAACCTAAACACGCATTCCACTGCCTCCCTGTACGAGGCGTTCCCCCCGGAGCAGGCCCGCGGCTTGGCTGAACGTTTAGAGATCCATTATACCCCCAAGCACGGCAGCTGGCTCAATATCGCCGAGATCGAACTGAGCGTCTTGCAATCTCAGTGCCTCAATCGGCGCATCCCGGACATTGATGCGATGCGGCGCGAGACCGCAGCATGGGAAGCCGACCGAAATAATCGAAGCAACAAAACCGACTGGCAATTCCGCACCGCTGACGCCCGGATCAAACTCAAGCATCTCTATCCGACACTTTGAATGTTACTGCCTAGTAATGTGCACTAATAAAAACTAATGTCGGATCCGGCTACTCGCTACCCACTACCCGCTACTCGCTACTCGCTACTCGCCACTGTTTTATTTTACCCACGAAATCCACGAGAGGACACGAAAAAATGGAAGACGGAATTGGCCAGGGACGGCCAACGCTACAATTTCGGAAAATGTAGGGTTGGCCGTCCCGGCCAAGTTTCTGGTCGGTCAACAAAACCCCGACGCAGGCTTTGCTTTGGCTGGCTGGCAGCCTCTAATCGGCAAAAGTTCTGCCGTTTCCCCTATTTCCCTTAACCACCGCCATGCGCCTCCGCCTCGCTTTTCGTCACTACGCCCTCCCGTTTCGCACGCCGGTGCGCACGGCTCACGGTGTGTGGTCGGTGCGTGAGGGCGTGCTGGTGCGCCTCACCTCGGAGTCGGGGCAAACCGGGCTGGGCGAGGCCGCGCCGATTCACGGGTTTGGCACCGAGTCGCTCGACGAGATCACGGCCACTCTCGCGGTCTTGGGCGAATGGGTCACCGCAAAGCAACTTGACGCGGTGCCGGCGCAACTGGGGTGCTTGCGCTTTGCGTTGGCGGAGGCACGGGCGCGAATCGGCGCGCCAGACGCTTCGGTTGCGCCACCGCCGACCATGGCTACCTACCTACCGGTCGCGGCCCTGCTCCCGGCTGGACGCGCGGCGCTGGCGGCGATCCCGCCGAAGGCCGAAATCGGTTTTCGCACGTTTAAGTGGAAGGTCGGGGTCGGTGATCCCGGCGATGAACTCGCCTTGCTCGACGACGTGATCGCCGCCTTGCCCGACGGAGCCAAACTCCGCCTCGATGCCAATGGGGCTTGGGACGCGCGCGTCGCCGCACGGTGGTTAAATCGGGCCGCTGATTGCCCAGTGGAGTTTATCGAACAGCCGTGTTACGCCCCGGCTCGGCACGGAAAGACGGAGGTGTTTCGCATGGAGGATATACTGCGTGGTTTGGCGGCGGATTATCCGACCCCGGTGGCGCTGGATGAATCGTTGGTGGGGACTCATGACATCGAGCGCTGGCTGGCGGCTGATTGGCAGGGCGTGTGGGTGATCAAACCCGCGCTCTTGGGTGACCCGACCCCGGTGCTGGCCCGACTGGCGGCGGCGCGGGCCGACGTGGTGTTTTCCACCGCGCTGGAGACGGCGGTGGGCGCCCAGGCCATCCTGCGGCACGCGTTTGCCTGGCCAGGGGAAAAGCCCCGCGCACTCGGTTGCGGGGTCTGGCCGCTGTTTGCCGATAACGTGTACAACGGTCCGTTTGCCGCGCCGTTTTTCCGCATCGAGGATGTGAACCGATTGGATCCGGAGGCCGTATGGACCGCGCTGAACTGAGCCGCAGGCTCGGGCACGCGGCCGCGTTTTCTCAGGGGAACGCGTTCGGATGGCCTGCAGGCCGGGTAGTGGCGGAGCGCGAACCGGCGCAGTTTATCGCGCGCTTTGGCACTGCGGTGGCGGCGGGAGGGCCGGTGTTTTTGGCCGACCCGAATTGGGGCGAAGTCGAACGGGCGCAGTTTCAGGCGCTCATCGCGCAGGCGGCGGGGCCGGGGTTGGTGGAGTCGCTGGGGGCGGGGTTGGTAGAGGTATCGATGGCGGGATGCCAACCGGCGCGCCTGGAATGCGGCTGGTTATGCATTCCCACCGGCGGTTCATCGGGCAACTTGCGCCTGGCCCGGCACGACGCCGCCACGCTGGCGGCGGCGGTGGGCGGGTTTTGCACCCACTTTGGCGTCACCCGAGTGAACGCAGTCGGGCTGCTCCCGCTCCACCACGTGAGTGGGCTCATGGCGTGGCTGCGCACGGTTTTAACGGGCGGCACTTACTTACCGTGCAGTTCGAAATCAGTGGAGGCGGGTGAGCGGCCGGCGGTGCCTGCGGGGCAAAGCGACTGGTTTCTCTCGCTGGTGCCGACTCAGCTGCAGCGTCTGCTGGGCGACCCGGCGGCCGAGGCCTGGCTGCGCGGATTCCGCGCCGTGTTTGTGGGCGGCGGGCCGGCTTGGCCGGAGTTGATCGAGGCCGGCGCCCGCGCCCGGTTGCCGCTGGCGTTTGCCTACGGGATGACCGAGACAGCGGCGATGATCACGGCGCTGCGACCGGAGGAATTTTTGGCCGGCGGACGCGGTTGCGGCACGGTGTTGCCTCATGCGTGGCTGGAGTTGGCCCCTGACGAGGACGGGCGGCTCGTGCTCGGCGGGGCGTCCTTGTTTCGTGGTTACTGGCCGGAAACGCGCACGGGTGACTTTTGGGCGAGCGAGGATTTGGGTCGGTTCGATGAACACGGCAGCTTGCAGGTGCTGGGGCGGCGTGACGCGTTGATCATCAGTGGGGGCGAGAAGGTGGATCCGGCGGAGGTTGAGGCGGCGTTGCGGGCGAGCGGGCGATTTAGCGACGTGGTGGTGCTCGGGGTGCCTGATGCGCGCTGGGGCGCGGTGGTGGTGGCGTGTTATCCCGCGGGTGGTGGACCGATGGGGTCGGAGCCGGGGTTGCTGGAGCTGGCCGCGTATAAGCGCCCCAAGCGTTACGTCGGGGTGCCCGATTGGCCGCGCAACGCGCAGGGCAAGGTCAACCGGGCGGCGCTGCGGGCGTGGGTGGTTGCGGCGGCGGGGGGGGAGTTGCGGGGGTGAAGGATTGGGCTCAATAACCAGGCCACCACTTGAATCCGGTAACGGTGCTTCCGACCCGCTAACTGATAGATTTTTAACCCCTCCGGGGCGCTGAGGTTGGCTAATTTCGGGGATGCTCCGCCGCGCTTGGTCACGTAGCGGGACGACGGAGTCGTTTCGAACCCTCGGATCGAAATCGCTCTGCGATCCCGCTACGTTTCGGAGGCCGCACCGCGCTTGGTCACGTAGCGGGACGACGGAGTCGTTTCGAACCCTCGGATCGAAATCGCTCCGCGATCCCGCTACGTTTCGGAGGCCGCGCCGCGCTTGGTCACGGAGCGGGACGCCGGAGTCGTTTCGAATCCTCGGATCGAAATCGCTCCGCGATCCCGCTACGTTTCGGAGGCCGCACCGCGCTTGGTCACGTAGCGGGACGACGGAGTCGTTTTTGGATTTCAGTCGACCACTGCGTTTCCCTGTTTCTCACCGCAACCGCACCGTGTGGTGCTGCTCGGGGGTGATACCGAGGTCGAGGTGGAGCGCATTCGCGGGAATCCACGCAGCGATCTTCTCCGGCCACTCCACCGCAAGGCACCACGGGCTCACCAGAAAATCTTCCAGCATCAGGGCGTCGATCTGCCGGTCGTTGTCTAGGCGGTAGGCGTCCATGTGGACCAGCGTGAGCGTCTCGCCTCGGTAGAGGGTAAAGATATTAAACGTTGGGCTGGTCACCGGCGCACTCACGCCGAGTCCGCGGGCGAGGCCTTGTACAAAGGTGGTTTTTCCCACCCCGAGATCGCCGTGGAGCGCCAGGGTCGAGTCGGGCGGGAGCGCGGCGGCCAACTCGCGGGCCAACGCATGGTTTTCCTCGGCGCTGGTGGTGACCACGCCGGCGCGGAGTTTAACGAAGATGTTCATAACCGTGAAATTGATCGAGGGGCAGCGCGCCCGCTTCCAGGGTGGGGGTGAAGCGGCCGATACAGGTGAGGCGTGTGCTGAATTTTTTACTCCACGCCTTTTCCAACGCCGCGCGGTCGGCGCGCGCGGCGACGGTAAACAGGAGCTCAAAGTCCTCGCCATCGCTCAGGGCGTGGGCCAACGCCGGGCGGCCGTCTCGACGCGCCAGAGTGCGCGCCGCGGCGCTGAGGGGAACCGCGGGTGGGCAAACCGACGGGGTCGCGCCCGCCGGGGTGAGCGCGGGCAGGTCTTTGGCCAGGCCGTCGCTGATATCCATGAGCGAGCGGACTTCGAGGCGGCCGGCCAGCCAGGCGCCTTCGGACAGGCGGGGTGTGAACTTGTGGTGGTGGCCCAAAATGCTGCCGCCGAGCGTGCCGGTAACGTAAATCCAGTCGCCGGTTTTGGCGCCGTGGCGGGTGAGCACGCGCGGGCCTTGGGCTTCGCCGAGCAGGGTGAGGGTGGCGGCGAGTCCGCCTTTTTGCCGGGTGATGTCGCCACCGACGATGGCCACGTTGTAGGCGCGGGCAGTGGCGGCGAGGCCGCGGTAAAATTGCTCCAACCAGCGCGCGCTCACGGTTTCGTCGAGGGCGAGGGCGATCACGGCGGCGCGCGGGCGGCCGCCCATCGCGGCGAGGTCGCTCAGGTTGCGCTTGAGCAGTTTCGCGGCGACGGCTCGTGGCGGAATGGAGTCGTCGAAGTGTTCACCGTAAACCACCGGATCGACCGTCACCAGTTGGCGGTGACGCGAGGCGGGCAACACCGCGCAGTCGTCACCGATTCCGAAGGGGGCAGGCGGCGAGGCGGTTCCTAGCCAGCGGCGGATCGCCGCGATCAGCCCGAGTTCGCCGTGGGCGCGGACAGATTCGGCAAGGTGGGAGGTGAACGGGTGCATTAAAGTGGGCGAAGCACAAAAGGCGGAGGCGGTGGCCGGGGAGAGTTACAGCCCGAGCGAGGTGCGGTAGAGGCGGGGGACGCGCTTGGTGACCGAGGTGAGTGTTTCCCAGGGAATGGTTTCGGCAACTCGGCTGAACTCGGCCAGGTCAATCTGCGCGCCCTGCTGGCGGCCGACCAACACGACGGCGTCGCCGGTCTGGACGCCGGGTACGTCGGTCACGTCGACGATCGTCTGGTCCATGGTGACGCGGCCGAGAATCGGGCAGCGCTGCCCGCGGATGAGTACCTGGCCGCGGTTGCTGGCGGCGCGGGGCACGCCGTCGCCGTAGCCTGCGGCGAGGATGGCCACGGTGGTTTCCCGGCGGAGTACGTGGGAGCGTCCGTAACTCACCCCGGTGCCGGCGGGCAGTTTTTTCACCAAGGCGACGCGGGTGTGGAAACTGAAAACTGGCTCGGCCTGAACTTGCGCGAGCAGAGAGCCGGCATGGGGAATGATGCCGAATTGCAGCAAGCCTACCCGCACGGCGTTAAACGGACCGGCGACCTCGATGGTCTCCAGCCCGGCGCTGTTGTCGGCGTGGATAAACAACGCGCTGAGATCGATGTCCGGGCAGGCCTGAAGCGCGCTCAGGAAGCGGCGGCGCTGCTCGGCGGTGAAAGCCGTATCGTCGTCGGAACTGGAAAAATGGGTGAAAATGCCCGCCAGCCGCAGGTGCTTGGCCGCACGGATTTTCAGGTACAACTCCGGCGCCTGCTCGTGCCAAACGCCGAGGCGGCCCATGCCGGTGTCGATCTTAAGGTGGACGTTTAAGCTGCGGCCCGCAGCGCGCGCGGCGGCGTCGAGACGGGTAACTTCCTCGGCCGAAGAGATGGTCACGGCGACATCGTACTCGAGCACGTGACGGTCTTCCTCGGGCAGGAGCGGGCTGAGTAGGAGCACGGGCCAACCGGGGCCGATTTCGCGCAGGGCGGCGGCCTCGGCCAGATTGGCCACGGCAAACAGGTCGGCGCCTGCGTGCATCAGGCGGGCGGCGGTTTGCGGGAGTCCGTGGCCGTAGGCGTCGGCTTTGATCACCGCCACATAACG
>CAMBUJ010000165.1 GCA_945871005.1 Opitutus sp. GAS368
TCACGCAAGCGCACGCGTAGGCGCGCCTCGCGTCGTCGAAAGCGCTCCGCGCTCCCGCTACGTTCCGGAAGCACCCCAACGCTCCGGGGCGTAGCGGGACGACGCAGTCGTTTCGCTTCCGATCACGCAAGCGCAGGCGCGCCTCGCACCGTCGAAAGCGCTCCGCGCTCCCGCTACGTTCCAGGAACACCCCAACATTCCGGGGCGTAGCGGGACGACGCAGTCGTTTCGATTCCGATCACGCAAGCGCAGGCGCGCCTCGCACCGTCGAAAGCCCTCCGCGCTCCCGCTACGTTCCAGGAACCGCCCCACGCTGGACTTCGATGAGGTGAAACCGCTCATCGGTGTCATCCAGGTTAATCAAGGCGACTTCCGCCCCCTGGGGTCCATGATTGTTCATCACCGCGTCGGTAATCGTGAATGTCTCTTTCCTCCAGCGGTTGGTCCCGGTGACGGTAAACGTTTTGGCCGATTTAAAGTTGCCGTTACCGGCGTCATACGAAAACCCCCACGTTCCCGTGGTGTTATCAAACCAGACGACCCGGAACGTGGCTGCTTGATCCCTTGCCAGCAGGATCTTACCCGTGCCCGCAGGCATGCTGACCTCCGTTACTAACTTGCGGATGTCGGGATCCAAAAATGGTTTATCCAGTTTTACCTCATGGTCTTCCGTGGACGGGTTAACCAAGACAAGGCCATTGGTAAACGAACGGCGATAGACCGGCAGGCCCTTTATAATATATTGGTCAATCGCCTCAGGCTTCACCGTCTGAGTCGGATAGCCAATAGGATAATAATACATCGGATGTACCTTTGCGAAGCGCTTACCGTTGGATTCATAGAACGCATAGGTGCCCATCACTGTCTTGGCGTCTTTCTCAACGGCTAGCAAATAACTGGCGTAGCCAAAACGTTCTTCTTGATCGCGCTTTGGAGTGTCGGGCTGTGACTCTGCAATGCTCGGGTGACCCGCATTTCCCCAAATGGGTGCAGCGGCGAGCCCGGATTGTGCGCAGTCCATGAGCAAGGTCATCTGCTTCTTCCATTTATCGCTACTATGCGTATTCACAAGCGCTTCTTCCATGCAGAAGGCATCAAGCGGACGTGGCTTTACCTCCGTGCTTTCCAGTAACAGCTTCAGGCCTCCTTTACCAGGGGCAGCGTTTTTTTCGCCCAATGAATTAGCTATTAAGAACGGGTATTTGCCGGTCTTCTCTTTGATATACTCCTGAACGAACGCGATTTTCCGTTCCTGGCCTAGGCGGAAATCATCGGCGTCACAGGGTTTGTTTTTGCTGAAATCCCAAACTTTTCCTGCGGCCGGTCGGCCAAGGCAGTCACTGAGGTTGAAGGTGCCTGTATTTAGGGTGTCCATCCACACGCCATCGGCTCGATCTTCTTGCATGGCGTGGAGGGCACTCTCAGCCAGAAAAAGGTGTCCCTTGCTATAAGTCGGATTCAGGACGTAGCGCAGTTTAGTTGAGCCGCCGTTGGGGTAACTGCCTTTTACCGATTTTCTAGGGTCATCATTATTCGGATTGTTGACCTTGGATCCAATGTAAATGGGCGAAAAGACGTTGGCGCCCAGTTGATGAGCGGTCGGTGTCGTAGAAGAAAAGCCGCGCGTTACCACGATAGCGCCGGTTTCAGGATCGAATTGATTCACCCGCATCAACTCGTCGCCGATGCGGATCCAGAATACGTAAAACTGGGTGCTGGGCTTGGCTCGTGTTGTCGTAGAAAAGTCGCCCTCGATAGTGCTCGCGACGATAGGGATGGCCGGTGGCTTATTACCGCCCTTTTTGACATCGTCAGCAAGACTCACGCTGAACTGTGTACAGGTGGAATCAATAGATTCACTGAGGCGGGAAGCCAGTAGCATGCTCAGGCAATCGCGGTACTGGGACTCAACGATGCCGACATCGGACTCGAACCGCGTGTACGTACTGTTGATATAAGAGGTGCATTTAAACTCTGGGTTAAACTTACGGATAGTGTCCGCTTGCTCCGGAGTAAAATGGCCATGATAAAATTCAAAGTTTTGGGCGATGATACGCAGGTCGTCTTCGGAGGCATTATCATTTTCCCCCGAGCACACCGAATACAGTTTATACTGAGGCTTGGCGAGCGGCGTAAAGTCGACACCACTGGCGAAGGCGGGAGTGCCCGCCCAATGGGCGGCGACAAGCATTGCTGCTGTTATCAAATGGGTAGTGGATCGCTTCATTTTTTGCCGTTGGTTGGGATTAGCTGTGGATCTTGCCGCGCCTGAGTGAGGCGCGGACTTAAAAAGGCGGTCAATGTGGTATGATTTGGCAAATGTGCGAAATCTAACGGGGCACGGGTTCGCCTGCCTTGTACAGCACGCGCGTAGGCTTCCTCGGCGGTTGGTCGGGCAGCTTGTATTCTGTCGGAGGCAAAAGCACGGGGGTCTCCAGTTTGCCGCGATGAACTTCGATCAGACTGAAGATGTCGTCCTTGTCATCCGTGTTCACTAAGGCGAAATCTGCCCCCTTGGTTCCACCCTGACGCAGCACCGCATCCTCCACCGTGACCGTCTCATGATGCCACTGTTTGTCGCCCTTCCCAGTCACGTTCAGCGCCGTCTTCATACCCGCCTTGCCTGCATCGTAATCCAATGTCCAAGTCGAGCCTTCCGTTCCGTCATACCAGACGACGGTCATCGTCATGACCTTGGGCTCGTTGCCTTGAGAGAAACCCTCGTGCAATTTAAAATGCATGGCGTCCTTACCGGAAGCGTGTTCGAAACCGCGCGCAAAGCGGGAATAAATGGACGAGGTCTTGGTGATCGGGCCTCCGACGCGATACAGGGGGATGGAAGTGCCGTCAGCATCGATCTGGTAGAGAAAGCGGCCGTAGTTATCCGGCCAGATGTCCCAGCCCACGTCGTTTAATCCTGCTTGATCGGAGCGTTGATGTACCTGACCCATGAGCAACGCGTTTTTATCATCCACGCTGGCGCCATACTTGGAATACGCGGCGCAAATCTTCAGCATGCGATCCACGTTTTTGCGCTCGGCGGGCCCGAAAACCGACTCCGGATAGGCATGGGTGTCCGCGGCATCCAAACCCTTATGCAGGGCGCAGAAAGCATCCGTGGCCGTCTGCGGATAAATCTGTCCCGCATAGCGATTGAAGAAATATAAGGAGTGATCGAATCCCATCTCTTTGCTGGCCACCACCGCACGTTTGGCGACGTTCCAGATGCTTTGTCCGTTCTGCAGACCGGTAAGAGCGGCCCAGTAAAAGTTCATGGGCAAATTCACATCAAACAGGGCTTTTTGCCAGGTACTATCCATTTCAGACCGGGCAAACAGGGGCGTGCCTTCTGAAGCAATAAGACGATGTTGCCACCGTTCAATCATGGACCGCTCGCCGCTCAAGTGGTGACCGCGCGCGCTGCCGATAAGCTTGATTCCGATTCCGCCATTAACGTTCTCCTCCAACCACTTCCACTCTTTGTGGTATCCGGGCTTCTCCCCCCCCCCTCCGTGTCTGCCGGATCCGCGTTATTAAACAGCAGGGCAATCTGGGGATAGTCAGGATTTTCATGAAAGGTCCGAGTATACAAATCAAACACCCATAAGCGGAACTCCCGCCACGCGGGGGACTTCACGTGCAAGTCGTATTTTTCCTCAACGGCCTTACCCTTGTAAGCGCATTCATCGCCCGTGCACCCGGTCTTGACCTGAATGAACACGATGCGCTCTTGCTTTTCTATCGGGTAACTGTGGATGTGCTTCCCCATTTCCGTGATCAATCGATGGAAGAGCGATTTATACTCCGGCGAAGGATAGAAGGGGTAAGATTCTAATTTATCGGGGAATGTCTTCTCGCGGAGCTCCACTATAGGGACGCCCTGGGTGTATATCCACGCTGGCGATTCTGGCCCCACGTTTATCGAAAGGAAGAAGAACTGGTTTCTTTTAACGGCCGTAGCGATGGCATTATCCAAAGTACTCCAATCGAAAAGACCCGGCTGTTTTTCCACATCCGTCCAGATTAACCGGCACGCCACGCCTTTCTCGAAGGGATACTCCTTGGGGTCAAGGTCCTCATCGCCCCATATGCCAAAGGCGCTGGGCGGCGGCGCAGCTTGAGCTGAAAACAGGGATCCGATGCCGATCAGGGTGATCAGACACATCTTTATGGAAAAGACAGTTTCTAAGTGCATGTGTACTAAGTTAATGGTTAAGGGGCTAATGTTGAATTGAAATTCCTGAAAGCAATGCTTGGGAGATGTCTATCTTTAACCCTTTCAACTAACGTTTTGATGAAGTTGATATCAGGCTCAGGCCGGTCATAAGCGAAGCACGGCTGGGGGCGCATTTAGCATTGTTGTAGAAGTTCGCCAGGAGAACCCCCTCCTTTGCCAATGCATCCAGGTTCGGGGTTTCGGCATCGCCGCCCATGGCGCCTAGATCTGAGTAACCCATGTCGTCTGCGAGGATGATCAGAATATTGGGTTTGGTGGCAATTTTCGTGACCTCCGTGGCGGCTTGAAGCTGGCAGGGAAAAGTGGCTAACGCCCAGGCAAGCGGGGCAAGCAGCAGGGTTTTAATCATTACAACAGGACTTCTCATGGATTTTATTCGTATATGAGGATCTGTATTAATTCAAAAATCGCGCTCACATTGTATCTATTTGGTTGATGGAGTAGGCGTCCTCCGTGTCGTCCACTCCCGATGGACCGGACGGAGCCGGTCCACCCAAAAGCCCAATTTTAAGAAATGGTTACTATAACCCAGTTAAATACCGGATAAGTAGTCCGGGGATACGGCCCTCTTTTCTTATATACGGTTCTGCGTATTAGTTGATTTTAATGACGCGGGTCATGTCCTTCTCCATCGGGACGGTGAGTTTCCAGCCTCTCGCGTTCGGGGTCACTTTTATGGGGGTGCCCGAGACCATCTCGCTGAAGGTGGGCTTTGTCTTTAGACCGAGCTTGACCGCATCGATTTCGATTTCGACCGAGGCGGGCGGGCTCGGGCCCCAAACGGTAAGATACACATTATTTACTTTACCAAAACGTTGTAATTGAACGGCTTCGGAATTTACCGTGGCATGGGTAACGGGCTCCCAACCAGCGAGGCGAATGGCGAGGTTGGCGGGCTCATACCGATCCCAGAGGGCTTTGTGCTCGGGCTTGGTGTACCAGGAGTAATCCTTGAGATAGCCTGGGTGGTTGGGGGCGTAAAAGTACTGCCACTGCACGGCGCAGGCGAAGCCATAGGCGGTCGTCTTGGCCAGGGCGTTTTTGATGACGTCGATCGTGGGGCTGTCCTTGTGATCAATAATATTGCCCGAGGAGATACGGTAGGATTTCCGGCCTACGACCATGCGCTCGAAATCAAAGCCGCCCAGTCCGATCTCCTTAAAGCTACCTTCCTGCCAGCCGCTCGCCACCTGCGCAGCAAGGAAAAACTGCCCGTTTGTAGCATGCCCTGCAGGCTTGTTGGGGATCTTCTTCCAGGAGTAGGCCTTCATACCGGCTGCCTCATGGTAGAAGCCGCCTTGTTTGTGCAGATTACGATAGGCGTCGAAGAGCTCGTAGTTGGTGAACTGGGTGTGGATGCACACGCGCCCGTCTTGGTCGAAGGTCAAGGGGTGGTCGATGTAGGGGAAGTGATCACGGCGGTAGTTGAGGAAGTTGCTCCAGCCGCCGAGACGGTCCCAGTGGATGCTCACGAAATCACCCACTTTTTTCATGTCGTTGGCCTTGCGTAGGTACATGTCGGCAAAAACCGGGGAGTTAGGATGCGCGGCGTCCTTGAAGAGGTCGGGGTCACAGTTATGCGGAAAATCGAAACCGCCCCCGTCAGATTCGCCAAAGGTCCCGAAGGATTGGTCTGGATTATACGCGATGCTGTTAACCAGTGCGGCGCGGCCCTCTACCATGAGGGGAGAGTTTGGGTCACCCTTTTGCTGGTAGTGCTGGATGGTCGGGGCGCCTGCGATGGCTTGGAGCACTTTCTCGCGGGTCTTCGGGATGTTTTTAGTTTTTAAGTCCTGAATGCGGGCCGAGGTCTTGGTGTAGGCCATGTAAACCTTGTAATTCGGATCGATCTGACGGTCGGTTTTAAAGGTCTCACCCACGTAGTTCATCTTCACCCAGTCGTGGTGGTGGTTGAGCTCGGACATCGCCTTGGCGTCGATGCGGTAGTAGTCCGGGTACCAGTCGTAGTATTTGGCAAGAGCGTCGCGGAAGCCCCACGCGGGGTCGATGGAGTAGATGCGGAAGCGGAAATTGGCCTTGGACGGGAACTTCTTGGTGTCGGGCGATAAGCCAAAGGCCATCTGGATGCGCAGGCCATCGGCATCGGCGCCGACCTCGAATACACAGGGATCGGTCGGAGGAATGGCGAGGGCGAGGCCGCCTTTATCCGTCCATACGGCGGGAATCGGCACGAAGTTGTTCTCCGCTTCATAAGCGGGGCTGGCGGCGGAGATGACGGGGCTGGTGCTCAGCGTTTTGCCCCATTTCCAGCCGAGGGTGTTAACGGGGAGGTTAAAGCCGAGCCAGAGCCCGCGATCTTTGCCGGTGAGGTCTTCCAAGAAACCGACCACTTCAATAAAGCCGTCGCCTTCGGTAAATTGGGCGCGGACGCGGGCCTGCAACGGGCTGTTCAGGGTGAGCTGGGTCTTGCCGTTGACGGTCTCACGGGTGCCAACCAAGGGCACCGTTTTTTTGCCGCTGGGCTCTTTGAGATAAAAACCACCACCGGCGACTCCGGGTAGCTTCTCGCCGCTTAATGTGACGGCGCCAATAGTGCCGTTGTCGGTTAAATCGAGCTTCAGCGCGGCTTTATCCGAGAGTACGGCCGCTGGTAGCCAGGAAGCTGAGATAATGAAGGCAGACAGAATTAGAAATGATTTAATAAGGTGCATAAGGGTGAGTGGTTTTCAGGGGGATGTTTGGTAATAGGGGTTCTTCGACACTTTGATTCAGTGGGTATCGAGGAGGTTGCGGTGACCTACCATGAAGTAGAGCATGGCAAGAGGTTACCCGTTATTCCTGAATCTCGATGTCCTCTGCAGGTACATCGTATTGCTCACGTAACCGGTGATACTCCGCCAGCATGAGCTTTAATTTTTCCGCCATTTCAGGGTTACCAT
>CAMBUJ010000166.1 GCA_945871005.1 Opitutus sp. GAS368
TCGCTCGACGTCCTCGTCGCCCTGCATGCCTGCGATACCGCCACCGACGACGCCCTCGCCAAGGGCCTGGCCGCCGGCGCCCGCCTGCTGGTGGTTTCCCCCTGCTGCCAAAAAGAACTGCGCGCCCAACTCACCGCCCCCGCCGTACTCGCCGATTCCCTGCGCCACGGCATTTTCCAGGAACGCCAGGCCGAATTCGTCACCGACGCCCTGCGCGCCCTGCTGCTGGAATGGGCCGGCTACAAAACCAAGGTGTTTGAGTTTATCGCCACCGAGCACACCGCCAAAAACCTGATGATCACCGCGATCAAAACCGGCCGCCCCCGCGGGATCGACGTGGCCCTGACCGCCCGCATCCGCGCCTTCGCCGCGTTTTACGGAATCCGCCAGCAGGCTCTCGCCAGCCACCTCGGCTTCGATCTCGTGGGTTAACCCCGGAAAACGGGAGGGGGGCGACCGGCCAACGGATCGTGAGCGGCTGTCGGCAATCAACTCATTAGATTTTTTCATTTCGGCTTAAGGAAAAACTAATCCGGCCGATAAAAGGGGACCTTTCTGCATTCCACGTCCACGCGTCCGCGCCCCAGCTCCGCCCGGTCGCAGTCACCGCCCCTTTGATACCCCCATGCCCAAACTCACCATCAGCCAAAAGACCAACTTCGCGATCCTGACCTCGTTTTCCCTAATCGCGGTCATCGGCATCTGCCTCTACGTTAACACCCTTAACTTCATTAAAACCGAAGCCTGGGTAAAGCACACCAACCAGGTCACCGCCAACGTGATGCGGCTCGTCGGCGCGCTGGTCAACATGGAGACGGGGGTGCGGGGGTTTGCCGTCGGTGGCGAAGCCAAGTTCCTAGAACCCTTCACCTTCGGAAAAGCCGATTTCGATAAGGTGATGGATGAAACGCGCGCCCTGGTGAGCGACAATCCAGCCCAAGTCGGCCGCCTGAACAAGTTAGCCGAGGCCGAAAGCACCTGGATCAAGACAGACGTGGACCCAACGATTGCCTTGCGTCGCGAGGCGGGCACTGACCCCGCCAAATTGGCCGAATTCATCACCAATGTCAACCTAGCCAAGGGCAAGGCGCAGATGGACGGCATGCGCGCGCTCGCTGCTGAAATAACTGGCATAGAGGAGGATCTACTGGTGATTCGCGAGGCCGACTTCCAAAAGGCGGCGGATTCATCCAAACGGCTGATATCCATTGGCCTGCCGCTGGCCATGATCCTCGGCCTGGTGCTCTTGATCTGGGTCATACGCGGCGCGGTCCGCTCCATCACTCAAATCGCCTCAACGCTTAACGCCGGAGCCGAAGAGTTCACCAGTTCAGCCACCCAGGTCTCCAGTTCCAGCCAGACGCTGGCCCAAGGAGCCAGTGAACAGGCCGCCTCGCTGGAGGAAACCAGCGCTTCGCTCGAGGAGATGTCGAGTATGACCAGCCGCAACACCGGCGATGCCGAAAAAGTAAACCAACTGGCCCGCGAGGCCCGCACCGCCGCCGACAGCGGGGTCACCGACATGCAGGCGATGATCACCGCCATGAACGACATCCGCAGCTCCAGTCAGGAGATCGCCAAGATCATCAAGAGCATCGACGAAATCGCCTTCCAGACCAACATTCTCGCCCTCAATGCCGCCGTCGAGGCCGCCCGCGCGGGTGAAGCCGGTGCCGGCTTTGCGGTGGTCGCCGATGAGGTGCGCAACCTCGCGCAACGCGCCGCCATGTCCGCCAGGGAAACCTCGGGCAAAATCGAGAGCGCGCTCAGCAAGACCGCCCACGGCGCCCTCCTCACGGAGAAAGTGGCCCATAGTTTGCAGGAAATCGTCAGCAAGGTCCGCCAGGTCGACGAACTCGCCGACCAGGTCGCCACCTCCTCCAAAGAACAAACCCAGGGTGTCCAACAATTGAACGATACCGTGCGCCAAATGGACAAGGTGACCCAGGACAATGCCGCCACCGCGGAAGAAACCTCCAGCGCATCGGAGCAACTTAACGCCCAGGCTAAAACCCTAAAGGAAACCGTGAGCGCTCTCCTCCTGCTGGTGGTAAAACCCAAGCAGGCCTAACGCCAAACCGGGCTGCCAACCCGGCCAGCCCCCCGCCGCCCCAACCCGCCTCAAAGCCCGGCAAACTGCGGGTGGGCGGCGATCTGTTGCTCAAAAGCGGGGCGAGCCTCGGCTGTCACGTCGGGCGGATATTTCGAGTGGCTGCGGCTCCAGCGACCGAGCCATTCGGCACCGAGTAGGCGCGCCGGGTGGCACTCGGCGGCCGGGTCGATCCGACTAAACGCTACCGTGGTGGTGGCCTTGGGGCCAGTGCCCACGCCTTCGCCCACAAAAAATCCGGCGCGCAACAGGGTCACCCGCACCGAGGTGGCGGCGGAGTAGGTGTAGAGCTCGGAGGGGCGTTCGCCGGCGTGCCGATGGATGCGCCCGAACACTTCGGCGGTCCACAGCCCGGTGTCGGTTTTGGCGGAGAACGGGTCGTAGAAAATCAGGTCGGGCGCGGGCGAACCTTCGAGGTGGGCCAAAAAATCCCCGTGGTGGAGCGTCCACTCGATCTGGCCGGCAGAGTTAACCCAGCGTTTTTCCCGCAGGAGCACGTGGGGCGCAGGATGGCGCAGGTGGGGAAATGCCGAGGCGTAGCGGGCGGCGAGGGTGAGCGGATCGAGGTCACACTCGAAACTGACGATGTGCAGCGGACGCAGCGCGTCGGCTCCGAGGGCGGTCGCCTGCTGCTCGGCACAGCGCAGGGCCGCCATGGCGTTGGACGCTGCACCGAGGCCGACGTCCCAAATCACTAGAGGCTCCGTGTCGTCGGGCGTGCGCCGACGCAGGCGTTCGGATAAGCGGGACTGGGTGATATAGAGCCGGTTGGCCTCGACCTCGGGAGCCGACACCGAGTGCATGACTTCGCCCGAACTCAGTTGGCGGATACTGGAAAACGTCCCGCAGTGGGAGCGGTGAATGTCGTAATCGCCGAGCGTGGGGTTGGTGCGCGGGCGGGCCGGCGCGGGGTGAACGGGCGGGTTGGCCTCGTCGTCGCGGTCGAGCTCGTGGCGCTTGATCTCGTAGTAGGCGGCAAAGGTGCCGTCGAAAATGGCGGCCCGCATCTCGGCCATCAGCCGGTGGTAAAAGGCGATGTTGTGGTGGGCGAGCAGCTGCCAGCCGAGGGTTTCGTCGCTCTTGATCAGGTGGTGGATGTAGGCGCGCGAATGGCTGCGGCAGGTCGAGCAATCGCAGCGGGCGTCGAGCGGCTCGTCGGCGAGTTTATAGACGGCGCGGCGGCAGTGGATCTTGCCGTGCGAGGTGAAGGCGGTGCCGCGCTGCGCCAGTTGCCCGGGAATGATGCAGTCGAACATGTCCACGCCGCGATGCACCGCCTCCAAAATGTCGATCGGGGTGCCCACGCCCATGAGGTAGCGAGGGAGGTTTTCGGGCAGCTCAGCGGTGACGATACCGGTGAACTCGTAGCGCTGGGCATCGGTTTCGCCGACCGCGAGTCCGCCGATGGCGAGCCCGTCAAAGGGCAAGTTGCGCAAGTATTCGGCGCTGCGCAGGCGGAGGTCGCGGTGGCAGGCGCCCTGGACGATACCGAAGAGCGCCTGGGGCGATTCGCCGCGGGCGCGCAGCGAGCGCTCAGCCCAGCGGTGGGTGAGATTCATCGCCGCCAGGGCGGTGGCGTGGTCGGCGGTCGACGGGATGCACTGGTCGAGCACCATCATGATGTCGCTGCCGATCGTGCGCTGCATGCCGATGCTCGATTCGGGCGAGAGGTGGTGGAGCGAACCGTCCACGTAGCTGCGAAACTCCGCGCCCTCCTCGGTCATGACCCGGTCCTTCGGCAGCGAGAAAATCTGAAAGCCGCCGGAGTCGGTCAGAACCGGGCGATCCCAGTCCATAAACCGGTGGATGCCGCCGAATTTCTTAAACACCTCGGGGCCGGGGCGGAGAAGGAGGTGAAAGGTATTGGCCAACAGACACTGGGTGCCGAGGGCGCGCAGGCCGTCGGCGTTCATGTTTTTCACCGTGGCCTGGGTGCCCACCGGCATAAAAACCGGGGTGCGCATCTCGCCGTGCAGAGTCTGAAACCGGGCGGCGCGCGCGCGGGTGCCGGGGGCGGTTTTTTCGAGCTGAAAAGCGAGGCGGGACATAGTGGCGAAGGAGCGCAGCGGGCGGATGTTGGCGGACGGTCGAACGAACCGTGCAAGCGGCCAAGCCGGAGGCGATGCCGAAAACCATTTGCGCAAAAATTCGCCCCCACCTCCCGCCCCCCGTTCCCCTCCTCCCGGCCCCAGGCAACAACCAACACAATGGGGTGGTTGTTGCCGGGTGCGGGCATGCGTTTTCTTTGCGTGTCTTTCGCTGCGTTCATGGTTAACCCTCTGCCCTTCCTGCAACCCATGATTCTACTCGGCGTTAATATCGACCACTGCGCGACCGTCCGTCAGGCCCGTTACCGCGGCTACGACCTGACCATTCCTGGCCCGGCGGAGCCGGATCCCGTCGCCCTCGCTGTTCTGTCCGAGCGAGCCGGAGCCGACGGCATCACCATCCACCTGCGCGAGGATCGCCGCCACATCCAGGATATCGATGTCTGGCGCCTCAAAGAGGTCGCTAAAACCCGGATCAATTTGGAAATGGCCTGCACCCCGGCGATGATCGAGTTCGCCCTGAAAGTGCGGCCCCACTCGGTTTGCGTGGTTCCGGAAAGCCGCGAAGAGATTTCCACCGAGGGTGGCCTCGATGTGGTCGCGCGCCGCGCCCAGGTCAAAGCCTGCGTCGAGGCGATGAACGCGGCCGGGATTATCACCAGTCTTTTTATCGACGCCGATCCGGCGCAGATCGAGTTGAGCGCCGAGTTGGGGGCGCCCTGGATCGAGCTGCACACCGGCTCCTGGGCCAACGCCTGGCTCACCCCGGGACGCGCCGAGGAGTTTGCCCGCCTGCAGCAAGGCGCGCTCCGCGCCCACGCCGCCGGACTGGTGGTCAACGCCGGCCACGGCATCAATTACGACAACGTGGCCGAGATCCGCACCCTGCCCCACGTGCATGAGCTCAACATCGGCCACACCATCATCAGCCGCGCCCTCACCACCGGCATCGACGAAGCGGTGCGCGAAATGAAGCGGCGTATGAACCCCTGATTTTCCTCACCCACAGAACACACCGAACACACGGAACTCCTGAATTAGACTAAGTCCGTTTCTTCCGTGTATTCCGTGGGCCCACCTCCGATGAACCTCCAACTCCCCCCCGGCGGCCTGCTTATCGGTCTCGGCTCCGACCTAATCGACATCGAGCGCATCCGCGGCGTACTCGATCGCCAGGGCGAGCGCTTTCTCGAGCGGGTATTTACCGAGGAAGAGCGCGCCTACTGCCTGGGCATGAAACACCCGCACAAACACTTCGCCGCGCGTTTCGCGGCCAAGGAGGCGGTGGCCAAGGCGTTCACCACCGGAATCGGCGCGGAGCTGGGGTGGAAATCCATCTCGGTTTACCACGGCGTTCGCCACGAACCGCTGATCCGCCTCGACGGCCCGGGCGAGGCGTTACTCAAACACGTCGGGGGCACCCAGGTGATCCTGACCCTCTCGCACACGGACACCGCCGCGATGGCGGTGGCGGCGATCGTTCGCGCGGTGCCTCTTTAACCGATGAACCCGGCGCCCCCCATCCTCAGTTGCGCCGAAACCCAGGAGTTTGAGGCGAGCTGGTTCGCCGGCGACGAGGCCCGCGAGTGGGCGGCGATGCAACAGGCCGGACGCGCGGTGGCTGACGCGGTGTTGGCCGACTTCCGCGAACTCGGCGCCTTTCCCGTCAACGCTCGGGTGCTGGTGCTGGCGGGCAAAGGACACAATGCCGGCGACGCCCTGATCGCCGCCCGTCGCCTACACGAGCTGCATCCCCAGGCGCGGATCGAGGTGCTGTTTGTTTTTGGCGAACGCCCCCTGCGTCCCCTCGCCCACCGCGCCTGGCGCGACCTCCAGCCGGTCGCCCACTACGCCCGCCCGCCGCTGACGGGCGCCTACGACGTCGTCCTTGATGGCGTATTCGGTTATCAATTTCGCCCCCCGTTACCGCCCGCGGTCGCCACGGTGCTAGCGGCGGTCAACGCCCTACCCGTGCGCCTCCGCGCCGCCGTTGATCTGCCCAGCGGTCTCGACGCCCCCGAAGCCTTTCAGGCGGACTTCACCTACGCCACCGGCATCGTCAAAACGCCCCTGCTCGCGCTGCCCCGCGCCGGCCGCATCCGTTACCTCGACCTCCTTTTTTTCAACACCCCGCCAGCCGTGGCCGATACAAAGTGTCAGCTATTCGGTGACACTTTGGATCGGGTACTGACGCCCGATGTCCTGGCGCCGCTACGGGGGCTTCGCCCGGCGAACTGCGACAAACGCAGTTACGGGCACCTTCTGATCGTGGGAGGCTCACGCGCTTATCCCGGCGCAGTGTTGATGAGTGTGCTCGCCGCTTTGCGCAGTGGCGTTGGTCTGGTCACGGCCTTCGTGCCTGAAACGCTCGTACCAGCCTTTGCGGCCCGCGCCCCCGAGGCCATGTGGGTGGGCTGGCCGGAAACCCCAGAAGGCGGCCTGGCTTTAGAAGGCGCGCACTTGCTCCGCGAGAAAATCACCCGTGCCACCGCGCTCCTCATTGGCCCCGGCCTCGGTCGGGAACGCGAAACCTTGGCGCTAGCTCACGACATCGTGGCCCAATCGCCCATCCCTGTCGTCATCGACGCTGACGCCCTCCAGCCCGACATCGTGGCAGCGGGTTCGGTGACGCGCATCCTCACGCCCCACGCCGGCGAATACGCGCGCATCGCTACGGTGCTCACGCCCGCGATGGTCATTGTCCAAAAAGGTCCGGTCACCCGGGTTCACGCGGATGGGAAAACGTATCACAGTTTCTATGGCGGCCCCGTGCTGGCCCGCGGCGGCAGCGGCGACCTGCTCGCCGGCCTTACCGCCGGCCTGTTGGCGCAGACCCCCGATGACGCCCAAGGCGCGGCCTGTCGAGGCACCGTCTGGCATGGACTGGCCGCTGACGCCCTCGCGCAGACCCACGGCCAGGTTGCGGTTAACGTCACTCAACTACTGGATTTTCTGGCGCC
>CAMBUJ010000167.1 GCA_945871005.1 Opitutus sp. GAS368
GACTTTTGCCTCCTCCTTCTTTCGTGCTGAGTGCCTCGCGGCTCCCGCCTTGGTCTTGGCTACGGTTGTTGTCACTTTTCCCGAACATTTCGTTTCATATGTTTAGTTCACGCCCATGCCGGGCACACTAGCGCAGACTTCCAGTCTGCTCCGATTCGAAAGGCAGGCTGGAAGCCTGCGCTACGTCGGGCCGCTGATGGCGATGGCATTAAATTTAATGGGTATTAGCCGAGCAGCTCCTCGGCGTGGGCCAGGGCGCTCTTGGCGGTGCGATCGCCGAGCATACGCGCCAACTCACTGACGCGGGCTTTGCGGTTGGCCTGGATCGGCGAAATGGTCACCACCGCGCGGTCCTGCGACTGGTCTTTTTCCACCACCAGGTGGCTGTCGCCCTGGGCGGCAACCTGCGGCAGGTGGGTGATGCAGAGCACCTGATGCCCCTTGGAAATACCGGCCATTTTCTCGCCGACGACGCGGCCAATCTCACCGCCGACGTTGGCATCCACCTCGTCGAACACCAGCACGGGCACGTTATCGAGGTCGGCCAGCACGGTTTTGAGCGCCAGCATCACGCGGGCGAGTTCACCACTGGACGCGACCCGGTTGAGCGGGAGAACGGGTTCGCCGACATTGGGTGAAAACAGGAATTCGACGCCGCAATCGCCCGTCGGTCCGAGCTGTTCGAGCGGCACGATGCGGATCTGGAAATCGGCTTTTTTAAAGCCCAGTTGGGCGATGCTCGCGGCGGCGATTTTGGCGAGTTCGCGGGAGGATTTTTCGCGCAGGGCGCGGAGTACGATCGCCTCTTTGCGCGCGGCGCGCTCGGCATCGGCGATCTGTTTGTCGAGGCGCACCAGCGTGCCCTCGAGGTCGCCCTGAATTTCCAGACGGCGGCGCATCTCGTCGCGGGCGGTGATCACGGCGCGCAGGTCGCCGCCATGTTTGCGCTTCACTTCGAGCCAGGTGTTCATGTTGGCCTGCAGCTGCTCGGCCTGCTCGGGATCGAAATGGAACTGGCCGACCAACGACTCAAATTCGGCGCCGAGGTCGGCGAGCTCGATGCTGGCCGCCGAGAGGCGGTCGGCGAAAACCTTGCTGGCCGGATCGAGGTTTTCCAGCTGGCGCGCCTCGCGCAGGAGTCCCGCTACGCGTCCGGTGGCGCCGTCTTCGCCGGTCAAGCCGTTGGCCAACGTGGAGGCCAGGCCGGTTAACTCCTGGGCTTTGCTCATGCGCTGGAAGTCGCGTTCGAGCGCCTCGATGGCCTCGTCGGTGAGATCAAGCGCGTCGAGCCGGAGCAGTTGGCCTTCGAGGAACTTGATCTGGTCGGGGGAGAGTTTGGTTTCGCGGGCGATGCGTTCGCGCTCGGCGTGCAGGTCGCGCCAGATGCGGTATTTGTTTTCGTAGGCCGCGAGGGCTTCGCCGGCGCGCCCGTAGAGGTCGAGCAAGTCGAGCTGGCAGCTTTCTTTAAGGAGCCGCCGCGGCTCGCTCGGGCCGTGGAAGTCGATCCACGCCTCGCCCAGACGCTGGAGCGCGGTGAGTGTGGCGAGGCCGCCGTTGACGGTGAGCTTGGCGGCCTTTTCCCGGGGAAGGCTGCGCTTGAGGATGAGCACGCCGTCTTCGCAGGGCGGCAAGTCGAGCTCGGTCAGGAGGGCGTTGATGGCATCGGGGTGTTCAAAAAACAACGACGCCTCGACCTCGCAGGCGGGTGCGCCCTGGCGGATGAGGGTTTTGTCGGCGCGTTCGCCGGCCAGCAGAGCCAAGGCGCCGAGCAGGATGCTCTTGCCGGCGCCGGTTTCACCGGTGACGACCGTAAAGCCGGCCTCGAAATCGAGGGCGACTTCTTCGAGCAGGGCGAGGTTCTTAATGCGAAGCGATTGAAGCATGGCAGGAAGAAAGCAGTGAGGTGGTTCAACTGAGCCGGGGCAAGTCGCTTCGCGCCCCGCTTGCACGGGCAAACACGTCGGCCCAAAAAACGTGAAAATTTTCCTTGCGAAGTGTCAGTGAACTCCTGCTTACTCCGCGACTCGTTTTTGACGGACCCTTAGCTCAGTTGGTTAGAGCATTTCCTTGACATGGAAGAGGTCACTGGTTCGAGTCCAGTAGGGTCCACCATCTACATAAGTAGTTGAATAAACGAGTGATGGAATTGTTGCAGGATTACTGAACGCAACCATGGATTACAGATCCCCTGACAAGCCCCACCTGTTTTTGGTTTGTGCTATTCAATGGGTTTTTCTGGTTCCTGATTTTTCACGCGCACCATCACGCTGGCATCCTTGAGCGTACGCTCAAAGCCACACGCTTCGCTAACAACCTCTGCCTTGGCCTCGGGTTGAACTTGGGATGGGTCGCTGGGCGTTGCCGCTGCGTTCGGAAGCGCGCCCTTCCCTTCTCCTCGCGGCGCCACTTTCGCCACCTGCCGCCTTGCGCTCTCCGTTCGCCCGGCGTGTGATCAGCCCTCACGCCCATGATCGGTCTCCGCGATGACTCCTCCGACGCTCTCCCCGCCCCGCCGCCTCCCTCGCGCGCGCCGGAGTTCGCCGCGAAGTTGTTCGCCACCGGCGGGTGGCTGCAAACCAGCCTCGGGCTAGAACATCGCCCCCAGCAGGAGAAAATGGCCCGCGCCGTCGCCGACGCCATGAAGTCCGATCAGTCCCTGCTCTTTGAAGCCGGTACCGGCGTGGGCAAATCCCTCGCCTACCTGCTGCCTGGCATCATCCACGCCATGGACCAGTCGCGGCAGATGATCGTCTCCACCCACACGATCGCCCTCCAGGAGCAGCTCGACCAAAAAGACCTGCCCCTGTGCCGGCGGGTGTTTTCCGCCACTGAGGCAACCAAGCCCTACGCCGCGTTCAAATCCGCGGTGCTGGTCGGCAAGAGCAACTACCTGTGCACTTCACGCCTGGCGGCGGCCCTGCGCGACAAAAACGAGTTTTTCGCGACCCCTGAGCACGAGGAGTTGCAACGCATCGCCACCTGGGCGGCGACCACCACCGAGGGCCTGCGCCACGAGCTCAACCCCGCCCCGCTCCCCGACGTCTGGGAATTGGTCAACGCCGACTCCTCGGGCTGCGCGCGCAAATACTGCAACTGCGACCAGTGCCCCTACCAGCGCGCCCGCGCCCGCATCCGCTCGGCCCACCTGATCATCGTCAACCACTCGCTGCTCTTCGCCCACATCAACGCCGGCGGGGCCGCCGCCAAGGGCGAGAACTCCCGCGGGGTACTCTTCCCCGACGACTTTGTCGTCCTCGACGAGGCCCACACCGTACCGGAAGTCGCAACTGACCACTGCGGCCTGCGCCTGTCGAGCTACGGGGTGGATCGGATGCTCAAGTACCTCTACAACCCGAAAACGCGCCGAGGCCTTTTGCAAAAACACGGCGATCCGGTCGACCGCCAACTGGTCGTCGATGTGCTCGAAGCCGCCCACCATTTTTTCGCCTTTTTGGACGAACGCCTGCTCACCCAGCAGCCGCTGGTGCGGGTGCGCGCCGAGGGCTTTGCCGAGGCCTGGATGGACGCGCCCCTGCTCGCGCTCTACAAATCGGTGCGCAACCGCGCCGACCACATGGACGACGGGCGCGAACGCGACGAACTGCTGGAGCAGGCCGGCAAAGTTAAAACCCTGCAAACCAGCCTGCGCGCATTCCTCGGGGTGGCCGACCCCGACAAGACCGTTTACTGGGTCGAACGCATGGGCAAACGCCAGAACATCGTCGCCCTGCGCACCGCGCCGATCGACGTGGCACCGTTCATCCGCGACGAGTTGATCAAACGCGGCACCTCGGTGGTGTTCACCAGTGCCACCTTGGCGATGGGCGGCAAAATCGAGCCGTTCCAGGCCCGCATCGGCGCTCAACAAGTGAAAACCGCCGTCGAGCACTCGCCGTTTGATTTCGAGAAACGCATGCGCGTGTTCGTCGCCGCCGACGTGCCGCTGCCCAGCGCGCAGGACGCCCGCCTGGCGCTCGACGTGCTCACCGACTACATCGACTTCTGCACCCGCCGCACCAAGGGCGGCACCTTAGTGTTGTTCACCAGCTATTTTGACATGAAGCGGGTGGCCGAAGTCCTCGAGCCGATCTACGACGGCGCGCACCGGCCGTTTTTCATGCAGGGCCGCGATTATTCGCGCACCGAGCTGGCCCGCCAACTGCGCGAGGCCGGCAACGGAATCCTGTTTGGCACCGACAGTTTTTGGACCGGTATCGACGTGCCCGGCGACGCCCTTTCCCAGGTGATCATCACCCGCCTGCCCTTCGAGGTGCCCACCCACCCGGTGCTGGAAGCGCGCACCGAGTGGATTCGCGAACGCGGCGGCAATCCCTTTAACGAACTCACTCTGCCGGATGCGCTGATCACGTTTCGCCAAGGCATCGGCCGGCTGATCCGCACCGCCAAAGACCGCGGCGTGATCACGATCCTTGATTCGCGCGTGACCCAAAAGGCCTACGGTCGGCTCTTCCTTGAGTGCATCCCGCAAAAAAACGCGGTGCGCATGAACCGCGAAAACCGCATCGAGCGATTTCAGCCTTTTATTTAGGCCGCTCGCACCTACCCTCAGCCACCCCCGCCTTCGCGTATGAAATTTCACTCCGCCGCCATCACCGACATTGGGAAACTCCGGGAGGAAAACGAAGACCGTTTCCTCTGCGACGAGCGGCTCGGAGTGTTTGGGGTGGCCGACGGGATTGGCGGGATGCCGGGTGGGGCCGAGGCGGCCGAATGCACGGTGGATACGATCACCCGCAGCCTGCCCGAGCTGGGCGATCTCCCTGATCTTGTGGCGCTCACCCAAGCAACCAGTGCGAGCGTTCGCGAGCTGGGCATGATCCTCAATCCGCCCTACGGCATCGGTTCAACCCTCACCTTCGGGGTGTTTAAACAAGGCCAACTCCGCCTCGTCCACGTCGGCGATTCCCGCGCCTACCTCTTTAAACACGGCCGACTTCTCCGCCTCACCCTGGATCACTCGATGGAAAACGAGATTCACAAGCTGAAGGCGCGCGGGGAAAAAATCGAACTGACTTCGGGCAACCGTAAAGCGCTGACCCGCTGCATGGGCCAGCCCGGGGAGCCCGAGGTCGATTACCACCAGCAGACGGTTGAAGCGGGCGAGGTTTACCTCTTTGCCACCGACGGCATTTCCAACCACCTCGACGAACCCGAACTGGTCGCCATTTTGGCCAGTCCGGCCAGCCTGCCCGAGCAGCTCAAAAGCATGGTCGAGCTGGCCCTGCAACGCGGCGGACACGACAACCTGACGGCGGTGCTGGTGAAAATCGACGCCTCCTGATGAACGCGCCCGCCCGCTCCCCTCATTTCGCCGCGCTGGTGGCGAAACAGCCCGACAACGCGCTGTTTCGCTTCAGCCTTGCCCAGGCCCTGCTGACCGAAAAGCGCGAAGCCGACGCGGTCGAGCACCTCGAGGCCTGCGCGCGCGGCAAAGCCCACTGGATGATGCCGCGCATTTTGCTGGGGAAAGCTCTTTTGAACCTGGGACGGCCGAGTGAGGCCAAGCCGTGGCTGGAGGACGCCCTGCGACTCGCCATCGAGCAAGACCACCAAGACCCCGCCGCCGAGCTGCAGACCCTGTTGGCCGGACTGGGCAACGCCTAGCGGTAAGTAAGCCGGATCCAAACCAAGGCCGTTAGCCGTAAAAGTAGCGTAGAAAGAAAGAGAGAGAGAGGGCGAGAGAGCGCGCTCGCCCCTCGAATCCGGTTACCCGTCAGCGCGAATCTTCTCCTCGCCCGTAGTTGCCCCTATAATAACCCATCAGCCGGAAGTTGCCTGGCCAACACCACGGGATGAAGCGCTCAATAAATCAGGCTCGGTCACCGGACTTTATTGGGTCAAAAAAGTGCAATTGCAGCCGCCCTTGTATCCCCCCTGCCGATTCGGAGCTTGGGTGGGTTCCCGGTGACACCTTTCGGCTTTTTGGGTTTGGCCGCCCCGCCAACACTAAAGCCGTCGAGGAACAACCCTCGGCTGCTTTAACCATTGCGCGAGCCTGCCACTCGCCAAAACACTTCTCACGTGGACCCCGCCCCCTCCAGCCCCTACCTCGGCCAAGGCAATCGCTCGCCCAACCCCCGCCGCGAAATCGCGCTCCGCGGCCTGTGGGCGGCCGTGCAACACACGCTATTTCGCTGGAGCCCGCGCGGCCTGCATGCTTTCCGGGTCGCCTTACTCCGGCTGTTCGGCGCCGCCATCCCGGCCGACGGCCAGGTGCGCATTTACCCGACCGCCTCCATCATTTACCCGTGGAAACTGTCGTGCGCGGCCCGGGTCATGGTCGGCCCCCACGTTAACCTTTATAATCTCGCCCCAATCTCCCTCGGCTACGGCGTGCAGATGAGCCAGGCAGTCCACCTTTGCGCAGGCACTCACGACTACCTGCGCTGGGCCATGCCGCTGGTGGCCCAGCCCATCGTCATCGGCGCCAACGCCTGGCTCGGGGCCGAGGTCTTCGTCGGCCCCGGCGTAACCATCGGCGAACTCGCGGTGATCGGCGCCCGCTCGGTGGTGGTCAAGGATCAGCCCGCCCGCACGGTGTGCGCCGGCAACCCCTGCCGCCCGCTCAAACCGCGCCCTGAGCCGCAATGAAGATCGCCCAAGTCGTACCCAGCCTTCAAGCACGCCACGGCGGGCCGTCTCGCTCTGTCCGCGGTCTCGCCGGCGGTCTGGCCCAAATCGGACACACCGTCGAACTGCTCACCACCGGCCCGCTCGAAGCGGACTCCGCCGCAGTCAATGCCCCGGCTCTGGGCAGCTTAAAAACTCAGGCCTTCGACCGGGAGTTTCCTGAACTATTGGCTCGATCCAACGGGCTGGTCGAGCACCTCGCGGCCGCGCGTTTCGACCTGATCCACAGCCACGGTCTCTGGCAGCGGCCCTTGTATTATTCCCACTGCGCGGCCCGGAAAAACTCCGTCCCGCTGGTGCTTTCCCCCCGCGGTATGATGAGTCCGTGGGCCTGGAACCACCGGCGCTGGAAAAAACGCCTCGCCGCCTGGCTGGTCCACCCCAGCGCCTTCGCCGCCGCCAGCGGCTGGCA
>CAMBUJ010000168.1 GCA_945871005.1 Opitutus sp. GAS368
CGCTACTTTTCCGGCCTGTTCATTTTCAGTTTCCTCGGCGCGTATGCGCAGGGAGGTGGGCCGTGAATCGAAAGACTCGGCCCCGGCCAATGTTGGGGATTGAACGTTGGGGCCTACTCGCTTTGCTCGGCCGTTCGCCATGTCGCTCCATTCTTTTTCCAGCCAGCTCATCGCCGATGTCGGCATTTCCCTCGGTGACGAGGGCAAAGGCCGTTTAATCCCTGAAGTCGTCCACGAGCTGAACAACACCTCGTCGCCCGTCACCACCGTCCTCAAGGTCAATGGCGGCGCCAACTCCGGCCACACGGCAGCCGGCATTAAGCTCAATTTGCTGCCCTCCGGCGTGGTCGAAAAGGAACTGGCCCACCTCGCCATCGGCGCCGGCGTGGTCGCCGATCCGCGTAAGGCCTGGTGGGAAGCCATGCCACTGGAAAAGAAGGGCTACAACGTCCTCGCCCGGCTGATGATCGACGAGCGCACACTCGTCTCCGACCTAACCCACCGCCTGCTCGACCTGGCGTGGGAAGACTACCGCGTTAACGTGCTCCAGGAAGAGCCGCGCGGGTCCACTGGCCGCGGCATCACCCCCGCCTACCAGGACGAGGTCGGCCAGTGGCAAATCACCTACGCCGACTTCCTCGGCAGCCGCGAAGCCTACGCCAAAAAACTGGCCCAGCGCGCCGAACGCGCCCTCGCCACCATTCAGCATGTCTGCCGCGTGAGCGCAGAAACCTTCGCCGGCTTTTTTGACAAACTCGGTGCCGCCGAACTGCGCGCCAACACCGAGGCGATCGAACTGGGCGTGTTCACCGCGGCCGAATTTGATTTCACCGCTTTCCGGGGCGCCGGCCCGTTCACGATCAACCTCGTCGCCCTGACCGAGATCTACTGGCAAGCCGGCCAGCGTCTGGCCAAAAACATCGGCGAAGTCCGCGAGTTAATTCTTAAGGAGCTGCGCGCCGGCCACACCATCATCGGCGAGTTCGGCCAGGCCTACTGGTTGGACAAGCGCCATGGGTTTTCGCCCAACGTGACTGCCTCGCACACCTTCACCCCTGAGTTTTTCGAAAGCGCGGGCATTCCGGTGCAGGCCATCCACACCTTCGGCGTGGCCAAGGCCTACGACACCAAGGTCGGCACGCACGTGTTTATCACCCAGATGGACGAGGCGCACCCGCTCTCCTTCCTGTTAAAAAAACTCGAATTCGGCACCTCGACCGGCCGCCAGCGTATGGTCGGCTGGTACGATGCGGTCGAAAAGGGCGATGCCCTGCGCTATGGTGGTTTCCAGGACGTAATGATCAACAAGCTCGACGCGCTCACCCATCAGGGCGAATGGAACTCCGAGTTGCTCATCTGCACGGCCTACGAAGACGCCGCGGGCAAACGCTATCACCACGTGCCCCGCAACGACGCGGTGCGCAAGACCCTCAAGCCGGTTTACAGCAGCCACCCCGGCTGGACCGAGGATGTGTCGAAAGTGCGGCACTTTGCCGACCTGCCCAAAAACGCGCAGCGTTACGTCGCCTCGATGGTCAAAGCGCTGCTCGACGTGGCGTATCACGGCGAGCCGCTGCCGGCCGCCGCGAAGCTGCCCAACCTGCGCTACCTCGGCGTCGGCCCCGAGCCCTCCCAGATCATCAAGGACGTGCCCGCCACGGCCGACCTGATCCGGTTGGTTTAAGACCGACGGCTGCTTGACGTTGGACTTTTCCGGGATCGAAACGACTTCGTCGCCCCGCTACGCCCCTGAACTCAGGGGGGCCTCCGAGGCGTAGCGGGAGCGCGGAGCGCTTTCGACCGCGCGCGAGGCGCGCCCTTCGTTTCCGGAATCGAAACGACTTCGTCGCCCCGCTACGGTCCCTGAACCTTAGTAAATCTTCACGTAGGCGTTGCGGCGCAGGCGCTCGAGCCAACGGTTCTCTGACTCACGGGCGATCTGGTTGATCAGGATGCGCTCGATTTGCTCACGCACGTCGGCCAGCGCCTGGACCCCGGCAAACTTGCGGTCTTCCACATAGAGCAGGTAAACGGCCTCCGAGGCGATAATCGGGGCGGTGTACTGGCCCTTGGTCAAAGCAAACAGCGGGGTGCTGAACTCCGCCTTGAGATCGGCGCGCGGCTGCCAGCCCCAGTCGCCCCCCTTGGCACGCTTGGCGTCCTGGCTCACCTCGCGGGCCAGGTCCTCGAACTTCTCGCCGGCCTGCAGACGCTCGACGATTTTTTGCGCGCGAGCCTGAAGGCTTTCGTCGCTTTCACCCGCTTGGCGGGTCAGCGAAAGCAGGCGCATGTGGACTTGGTCGTCCTGCTGAAAGCGCTCCTTGTTTTCGGCGTAAAAGGTTTCCACCCGAGCCGGACTGACCACATTGCTGCTCTTGCGCTGCTGGCTGCGCATGTAGTCGTAGATCATGTCGTCTTCGACCTTTTTGCGGTAGTCGCGGTAGGTCATGCCGGAGTTGCGCAGATAGGCGAGGAACTTGGTCCGGTCGCTCTCGAACCGGCGGATCTGCTCCTCGGCGATGGCGTTGTTGATGTAACTGGCCGGCACCTTGCGCTTATCGTCCTTTTTGAAGTCCTTCACGATGAGGATGCGGTCGACCATCTCCTGAATAACCTCGTCCTGGAGGGATTCGAGTTTGTCATTGAACTCCTTCTCGTTGCGGGCTGAGCGCTGCAAGGCGGGCATACGCGGGCCAATTTCACGGCGCAGGTCATCGACGGTGATCACCTTGTCTTCTGCCACCGCGACCACGCCGTTGGCGAAGCGTTGGGCGAAGTTGTCGACGTGGGCCGGAGCTGGCTCCGGCGCAAGGGCTTGCGCGAAAGAGGGAAGCGGGGAAAGAGCGGCGAGAGTTCCTAAAATACAGAGCCGGCGGAGCATCATGGAGTGGGCGGATTGGACAAAAACGGAGAAATTTCTCCGCCCAAACTACGCGGGCGGATCGGACGGTCAACCGTGGAAACCACGCCGCGCCCAAGACCGGGGCCAATCAGGGTTTGAACGTCCGTACGGACAACCGATCCCGAGGGTGCGCAACGGAGCGCCGAGCTCCAGCTCGGCCTTGAGCGGGCACCCGCCCACCGGCCAAGAGCCGAGCTGGAGCTCGGCGCTCCGTTCAGGCAAAAGCCCCCTCCGCCCGCCCGCCCGCCTTTTTTCCGTGGAATTTGATTCCGGTGGCCCCGGCTTGTCGGCCTAATGCCGTTTTCATGCGTCTCCGCCGGATCACCCTGCAGCACTTCCGCAATGTCCCCTTCGCCGAACTCAGCTTCGCAGGGCGGCAGCAGTTTTTCGTCGGTGCCAACGGCCAGGGGAAAACCAATCTGCTGGAGGCGGTCGGCTTTGTGAGTGCGTTGCGTTCGTTTCGCACCACCGACGCGCGCCTGCTCATCGCTCACGGGCAAGCCGAGGCCGCCCTCGCCTGCGAGTTCGAGCATGAACGCTTCGGCCCCTCCAAGCTGGTCATCAAACTGCGCGCCGGCGGCAAGGAGGTCTGGTGCGACGGCGAAAAGGTCACCCGGCTGGGCGACTACCTCGGGCGCTTCCCCACCGTGGTGTTTTCCTCCCAGGACCAACAGTGGGTAAGGGGCGCCCCGGGGCTGCGCCGGCGCTGGCTCGATTTCACCCTGGCGGCCATGGACCCGGCCTATTTGCGCGCCCTTCAGTCTTACCACAAGGCCCTCACCGGGCGGAACGCCCTGCTCAAACGCGGGGCCGGCCCGGGTGAACTCAGCGCCTTTGAAAAGCCCCTGGCGGTGGCCGCCGCCGAGGTCCAGGCCAAGCGAGCCACCGGCGTGGCCGAGTTGGCCGCCGAGGTCACCACCGCCTATGCGCAAATCGCCGACGGGGCCGAGCGCGCCAGCCTGCGCCACGCCCCGGACATTTCCGCGGAAAACGCCACGGCCTGGCTCGGGGTGTTTGAGCGTGGGCGCGCCCGCGACCAGCAGTTTCGCACCACCGTCGCCGGTCCCCACCGCGACGATTTTCATTTTTTATTGGAGGATCGCCCCGCCCGCGATTTTGGCTCCGAGGGGCAGCAGCGCAGCCTCGTGCTGGCGCTGCGTTTGGCCCAGGTGAGTTATTTCCGCGCGCGCGCCGGAGTGGAGCCGTTGTTGCTCGCCGACGATGTGCTCGGCGAACTCGATCCGGCGCGGCGGCGGCGCTTTTGGGCCACCCTGGGCGAAGCACGGCAGGTGATCGCAACCGGCACCAGTTTACCCGACGCGGAACTGGGCGAATGGGAAGTGTTTCGGGTCGCCGACGGGGTGTTCACCAAGGAGGGCGCGTGAACCTGAGCGCGTGGCAACTGGCACTGGCGGTGGGGGGCGCGCTGCTCGTCGGGGTCTCCAAAACCGGCATCAGCGGGCTGGGCCTGGTGGTGGCGGTGATGTTTGCCAGCTTCATCCCGGCCAAGCAGGCCAGCGGCTTTGTCCTGCCGCTGCTCATCTGCGGCGACCTGTTCGCGCTCGCCTCCTACCGGGCCCATGCCCAATGGGTCCACCTTTGGCGGCTATTGCCCTGGACAGTGCTCGGAGTGGTGGCGGGTTACTTCGCCTTGGGGCGGATGGGCGACCGCGAAGCGCGGGTTTCCATCGGCGCGATCATTCTGATCATGATCACGGTGCAACTCTGGCGGCGGGCCCGGGCCAAACCGGGCGAACTCCCCGAGCAGGCCGCCTGGTTCGCGCCAACCCTCGGGATACTCGCAGGCTTCACCACGCTGGTGGCCAACGCGGCCGGCCCGCTCATGGCAATTTACCTGCTGGCGATGCGCCTGCCCAAGCTCGAATTCGTGGGCACCAGCGCGGTGTTTTTCCTCCTGCTTAACCTCTTTAAAGTGCCTTTCATGGTGAATCTGGGGCTGATCACCTTCGACAGTTTGGGCTTCAATTTACTGCTGATGCCGGTGGTGGTCGTTGGGGCGCTGCTGGGGCGGCGGCTGTTGCCGAAGATCAACCAGCGGGTCTTTGAAAACCTCGCGCTTGGCCTGAGTGCGGTCGCGGGGCTACGGTTGTTGTTCTAACCTTTTTTAAAAACCATGGCGCGAATGAATGTACGGCAGATGTGGGCGGCGAAACTGGCGGGCGGCCCCCTGCCCTCGCCCTCGCCCACGCCCCTGCCGACCCGCGCCACTGGGGCGAAGTCGAGCGCCAAGACTGGCACCGGCGCGGGCGCCGCCGCCAGCTTCTCGCTGCAACGCCCGCCGTTCGTGGGCACGGTGCTTGGGATCGACCCGTCGCTGCGCGGCACCGGCCTGGCCCTAATCGAGTTCGCCCCCTCGCGCCAGCCGGTCCTGCTGCGCTGCCGCACCCTCAAAATCCCCTCCAGCCGACCGATGTCCTACGCGCTGGGTGAAATTCACCGGGCCGTCGCCAGCTTTCTCGCCGATTTCAAGGTCCGCCACGTCGCCTTGGAGCAGACGATTTATGTGCAAAATTTTCAGACCGCACAGATTCTGGGCGCGGCTCGCGGCGCGGCGATTTCGGCAGCGGCACTCGGCGGCATGGATGTTTTTGAATACGCGCCGTTGCGGGTGAAGCAGGCGGTCACCGGCGCGGGCCGGGCCAGCAAGGAGCAGCTTGCGCGCACGGTCATGGCCATGCTCGGCCATGGCGCGGTGCTGGCGGCGGACGAAGCCGACGCGGCCGGCGTGGCGCTCTGTCACGCCTTTACCTGGCGCGAATAAGCGAGGGTCGAGTGATCGAGGGGCGAAAGGCGGCCAGCCCTCCTCATCCCGCACGCGCGCTCGCGCCCGTTCACTTACGGCTGTTTGACGTTACCGCCGAGGAAGAGCAGTTCCATCTGCGGCGAAACATGATGAAGGGCATCGGCGGCTTCGGTGGTATCGGCGGTGTCGGCGGCATCAAGGATGACCATCTTGGGATGATCCCATTCCAGCCGTCGGCAGGCCTTGTCGACTGAGGTCAACCAGATCGGTTTAAGGTCGCCGCCGAGTTGGCGCAGAAAATCGCTGACCGCGCGCGCCATCATCGGGCTGGTGGTGATAACCAAAACGGCCTGGCCGGGAGCGGGCTGGACGTCGATGGAGAGAATGCAGGGGTTGGAGGAAATCGGGGAGTGAGTGAGCATGGAGGGGAGTGGTTTGATCTGGGTTCAGCTTAGTCGAACCGTTGAATTCCACCCATCGGGGGTTCCCTCCCTTTGGGGACAGGTAAACACCCCTAGTCGACTAGGGGGTTTGGCGGAGGGACCGGGAGGAGGGAGCCGGCGCCGGGAGGTCCTTACAGGTACCCCTTTTTGGACGTTGGTCATTAGTCCTTGGGCATTAAGGATTGTCCCGGCACGCGGCACCCTTTGCCGCCTTTGCTGGACTTTAGATTTGCCGTGCTGGCCCCGGCTGCGTTTTGGTGTGCGACTTTTGATTACCATGAAACGCACCCATCATTGCGGCCAGCTCACCCCGACCGACCTTAACGCCAGCGTTTCACTCCTGGGCTGGGTGGATTCCATCCGCGACCACGGCGGCATCCTCTTCATCGACCTGCGCGACCGTAAAGGCATCACCCAGGTCAAGTTCGACCCCCAGGTGAACCCGGAACTCGCCGCCCAGGCCTCCCACCTCAAGCCCGAATCAGTCATCGGCGTGGACGGCACCGTAGTCGCCCGGCCCGAAGGCACCGTTAACAAGACCCTGCCCACCGGCGGCATCGAGGTGGACGCCTCCTCGCTCACGATCCACAACATCTCCGATACCCCCCCGTTCCCGCTCGACGACATCGGCGGCGACAAGGTCAACGAGGACCTGCGCCTCACCTACCGTTACCTCGACTTGCGCCGCCCGAAGATGCGCAAAAACCTCCAAGTGCGCCACCGCGCTGCCAAGTCGATCCGCGACTACTTCGACTCCCAGGAGTTCATCGAGGTGGAAACCCCCGCCCTGTTCAAATCCACCCCCGAGGGCGCCCGCGAATACCTCGTGCCTTCGCGCATCCACCCCGGCGAATTCTACGCCCTGTCCCAGTCGCCCCAGCAGTTTAAGCAAATCCTCATGGTCGCCGGCGTGGAGCGTTACTTCCAGATCGCCCG
>CAMBUJ010000169.1 GCA_945871005.1 Opitutus sp. GAS368
TTAATGTGGTGGCCGCCAACCGCTGCACGGGGAATGTCCGGGGCATCACGGTGGGTGGCCGCGAAGAGGATATTACTGCCAATGGTAATTTCTTCTTTAATAATGTTACCCGGGATAACCGCAGCGACGGGTTCCGCTCGGGCAACGGCTGCGGCAAGAATAATTATTTCAGCCAATGCGTGGTCGGTGGAAATGTTGAAACCGAGATCAACGATCCGGAGTCGGCAAAGGCGACGATCTTTAATGTCGTCCCCGGCGCCGCTCGCTGAGCAACCGGGGTATCAAGCCGGGTATTATACGAGTAGGCAGTAATACTCAAGGAGTCGGATCCAACCAAGGCCGTTTAGCCGCAAAAGAACGCAAGGAGCGCAAAGAACAAACACTGTATTTCTATGCGTTCTCTGCGTTCTTTCGCGGCGAAAGGGGGCGGATGTAACGTTGTTTCGTACGCTGCGGGGGATGCCAAAGGAGAGGTTTTATAGTTTACTCGTTAAAGGCTTTAAGTCTGTCCATGAATAATTTCGGTGGGGTATCTGCCGAGCCATTGGCCACAAAAAACACAAAATGACACAAAAATGATCTCACCGATCTATTTAACCGCGAAGGCTCGCGAAGCGGCGCGAAGACCAAAGCAATCCCTTTTTATTAATTGAATTTATTCGCTTTGCGACCCTTGGAATCGCCTTCGCAGGTATGAAATCAGGGGGCTTGATTTCGTTTTAACCCCCACTGGAACAGTCGAATCACTTTATATGAATACTCAGCCAGCTTGCAGTCATGATTTTATGCGTTGTGTTAAAAATTTACTGAGTCCGGCGTTGTGCCGGATTGCCTGGTCCGCGCTGTTGGCCGTCGCGGCCCCGGGTGGGGCGCTTTTGTACGCGGCGGAGGCTGGCGGGGTGACCGTCCCGGGCCAGGTCACCTCGGTGGTGAGTCAGCAAAACCAGGTCCTCATCACCTGCGCGGGGGCCCAGGTGCGTTTGGAGTTTTGCACGGCGTCCACGGTGCGGGTTAGCTTGGCCGGTCTGAACGAAGCGTTTGCCCCCAATGAATCGAATATGGTGGCGCGCTACGACTGGCCGCTGGTCGCCCGCCAAGTCAAGGAGACGCCCGAACTCTATACGGTCAGTACTGAAGCGCTGGTGCTTGAGGTGCAAAAAAAGCCCCTGCAACTTTCCTTTTATAACAAGGGCAAGCAGCGCTTGTTGGCCCGCACCCAGGCGGCCGACGGTTTGTCAGTGGGGGGCGTCGCCACTGCGCCGGTTTGCCGCCTGGAGTTGGACGCCGGCGGCCAGACGGAGCGTTTTTTCGGTTTGGGGATGCAGTTCTGGAGTGGCGACTTACGCGGTACGCTGCGCAGCGTTTCGATGGAAGCTTACTACAGCGCCCGCAAAGAGGGGCTGGGCGAAACGCACTATGTTAATCCCTTTGTTATAAGCACGGCGGGTTACGGCATCTACCTGCATACCGCCGCCAACAGCCGGTTCGATCTCGGCCACACCTCGCCCAAGACCTGGAGCTTTACCCCCGCGATGGGCGGGTTGGATTTTTACTTTTTTGCTGGGGCTGAATTCGCTCCGATCATCAAGTCCTTTAATGAGCTGTGCGGCATGCCCACGATGCCCCCGCGTTATGCCTTGGGTCTGGCTTATCGCGGCGCCGAAAAGGGGGGGACCGCCGAGAAGTTGCTCGAGACCGTGCAAAAGTTCCGCAAGGTGGGTGTGCCGCTGGACATCGTCGGCACCGAACCGACCTGGCAAACCGGCCGTGGCACCCATGTCTGGAGCCCTGAGTTCGTGAAAGACCCCACCGCGTGGATCCGCGAGATGCGCCAGCTGGGCGTGCGGGTCAATCTGTGGGAACGCAACGAATACTACCCGGGCCGGATGCCAGACTACACTGGGGTCGAGCCTTACATGGCCAAAGGCGAGAAGGAGCATGTGGTGGACTTGACCCTTCCGGAGGCGCGAAAAGCCTGGTTTGCCGGTGCGCGCGCGGCGGCCTTTGACCGTGGCGTCCAAGGGTTTAAGGCCGATGAAAATGACCATCCACGGCCGGCTCCCGGCGCCCTCATGCCCGGTGGAATGCCGCAGGAAATGTACGCCAACCTGCACCCCACCTTGATTCAGCACACCTACGTCGAGGGCAACCGCGCGGCGTTTAACCAGCGGTATTTTGGCTGGAGCCGAGGCGGGTTTACCGGGGCCCAGCGTTATCCGGTGGCCGGCTACTCGGATGCTTCGGATTTCGTCGAATACATCCGCGCCACGGTGAACATGGGCTTCTGGGGCGCCTATTTCTGCCCCGAATATCGTCAGACCAGTGATCGCTCCAACGAGCGCCTGCAGATGATGTTTATGTCGCCCTATGCGCTCGACAACGAGTGGATCACCGGCGCGGTGCCGGCGGTGAACAAGGCCGGTGAGGCCAGCCCGGTTTACCTCAAATACGCCCGCTTACGCTACCGGCTCATTCCCTACCTGTATGCCGCCTTCTGGCACCAGCACCGCACCGGCTTGCCCGTGGTCCGGCACACGATCACGGAATTCCCCCGCGATGGCCGCGCCTGGCGGCAGGATCTGCAATACTTCCTCGGGCGGGATTTGTTGGTGGCCCCGCTCCACGAAAACCCGCGCCAGGTTTATCTGCCCGAGGGCACCTGGATTGATTTTTGGAGCGGTGAACGTGTGGTGGGCGGACGCGCGCTGGCGTGGCCGGCCAAGGACGGTAACTTGCCGCTTTTCCTCCGCCCGGGATCGATCATCCCGCTGCAACCGGACATGGACTTTGTTGACCAGAAACCGGTCGATCCGCTGACCCTGCTCGTCACCCCGGGCAATTCGCCTGCCGGCGGTTCGCTCTTCTATGAGGACGACGGCCGCAGTTACGATTTCGAGCGCGGCGACTATGCCGAGATGCCGCTCTCGGTGTCGCAGCTGAACGCCCAGCAGGTCCGGCTCACCGTTGGGCCGACCCATGCGCCCGGCGCCTTTAAGCCCATCCCGCGCATGGTGGTGGTGCAGGCGTTGATCCCGGGAGGTGCCGCCGAGGCGAGCGTGGACGGGCGCGCGTTGACCCGTCTCGATGAGCAGGCCCAAGCTGTGGCGGATCGGGAGGGCTTCTGGTCCACCGCGGAGCGCAAGGGAACCGCTTGGGTCCGGGTTCGCTCGAAGACCGCGGGCATGCAGATCGAGTTGCGCAGCGCAGCGCCAATCGACGATCAGGACGCCTACCGCAAAGTTTACGCCAGCGAGGTGGAGGAGGCGAACCGGCGTCTGGCGGCGCTGAAGGCCCAGCCGAAAACGCCAGCCAGCACCCCGCTGATTCTGACCACGGCGCTTGCCGAGGCGGCCCAACTGGCGGCGACTCCCGCCAACCTGCCCCAAGCCCTGGCGCGTCTCAATCTCGCCGGCGACGCCCTGGCGGATCTGGCGACCGACGTGGCCATCACCCGGCGCGTGGCGGTGGAGGCCCAAACGCTGCGCAACGGCAACGCCACCTCGGGTTATGGTAATCCGAAAAAAGATCATCTGGTGCGCCATGATGCGGCCGACCCCAGTAACGAGGCGCGGACCCTGTTGGCCTTCGATTTGTCGGGCCTTTCCGATGCCCCGAGCTCCGTGCACCTCTCACTGGCCTGCATCGACGCGGGTCGCCCCAAGCCCGGCCATAAGGCGATCCACCTGATGCTTTATGCACTGCCGAACAATCCTGATCTGGCCAACGCGACGTGGGAAAACACGCCGTTGGATCCGGCGCAGCTGGTACCGGTCGTCGATTTCTTTCCCGAAAAAGGCGAGACGCAGGAATTGGATGTGACCGCGGCGGTGAAACAGGCCCTCGCGGCCAAACGCACGCGCATCACCTTCGTGCTCGATTGCTTGGACGACATGGGCACTGGGCGGCCCTTGGTCATTGCCGGCCCGAAGAACTTCCAAAACAAGGCGATCCAGCCGGCCCTGATTGTTCGCAGCAGTAAGTAATATTGATTGATGATTCGTCGTGTCGCGCAATCGCCCAACGCCCAACCGCTCCCCTGCTCGTGGTCATCGAACGCTCATGTTTTAAAACCTATGAAGATTAAAACCTCCTCAATCCTGCTCGCCCTCGGCCTGGCCACGGGCGCGGTGGCAGGTCACGCCGCCACGGTCGATACGTTTAACGATACTGCCGTCGGCGGCGCGGCCAAACCGGGGGATGACGCCCGCGCTCCACGTGCGTTTGCCCCGCGTGAGACCAAAGACCTGGTTTTCTTTAATGCCGACCACAGTCCAGTCGGGGCCTATGCCTCGTTTGTCTATGGCCAGGATGCGGCGTCGGGCGGACTCATTTCCGGTTCGCCGACCATACCCGCCAGCGGGGTGATTCTGGGCACGCTCGAAGACGGCCTGATGCCGTTCATCAGCGCCAAAAAGGCGCCCACGCCGGGGTTTGTCGCCAAGGGCCAAGTGCGTCGCACCCTGTCGGCCTGTTCCGACGCCTGGAGTGCGCCCGGCTTTTCCTGGACCCACTGGTCGCCCTCCTGGGCGCTGCGGGAACTCGACACGGCCTCCGTGGCGGACCAACGCCGCTTTTTCCTGCCGGCGACCTGGATGACTTTCACCCTCGATAACACCACCGGAACGACCCGCCGCACGCTCGTGTTCGGTCTGCCGGTTACTGGCGTAAAGAAGGAGTTTGCCGGGGGCGCGTTCACCGGGTTTGCCACCGGGCCGCATGCCTTGGCCGCAGCCGCCGGAGCCTGCGAATTGTGGGACGCCGCCGCGGTTAAAGAGAAGCTGGGTTTGGACAAGGGGTTTGCCTTGGCGATTTCCGCCGAGCCGGGCCAAGTCCGGGAACTCACGGTGATGGTGGCCCATTACGATGCGGAGCTGGTGGAGAAGGACCAAAATCTGGGCAAAGCCACCTTGCAGATGCTCAGCCGCTATCCGGAGGGGGCGCCGCGCACGATTGGGGCGCGTTATTATTACAGCACCCTGTTTGCTTCGATCGATGAAGTCGTGGCCGCCGCCGCGCCCCTTTTTCCCGAGGCCAAGGCGCGCTGCGTCGAATTGGATAACCAGTTGGTCAGCTCGGGTAATAACGACAGCCGGCAGTTCCTGGCCGGGCACTCCTTGCACAGCTACCGGTTCAACACGTTTTTTGTGCGCGACGCCAAAGGCCGCCTGCTCTGGGGCGAGCCGGAAGGCGGCTACACCTGGATCAACACCCTCGACCTGACGGCCGACCAGGTGTTTTGCCAACTGGCCCTGTTTCCGTGGGTGACGCGCAACGTCCTCGACCAGTTTGTCGACAGCTACAGTTATCGCGAACCGTTGCGCAACCCCGCCACCGGTCAGCTTGGCGAGGTGAAGGCGCTGGGTTTCGCCCACGACATGGGACGCGAGCTGCGTTACGCGCCTCCGGGCGGGTCGGGCTATGAGCATTTTTACCGGTTCAGCATGGGCCAGGAGGAGCTGCAGAACTGGATCATTTGCGCCGGCCTGTATTGGAAAAAAACCGGCGACCAAGCCTGGTTGCAAAAGCGGGCCGGCCTGCTGGCCGAGTGCCTCGAATCCATGTTGCAGCGCGACGATGCCGATCCGGCCAAACGCGACGGCGTCACGACTTTCACCACCCAACCCGACGGCTGGAAGGATGAGCTCACGACCTATGACGCCCTCGATCACGCGCTCCAGTCCAGCCGCGACAGCCTCTACATTGCGGTGAAATCCTGGGCCTGCTACCTGACGCTTGAGGACATGGCCAAGTCGCTCGGTGACAGCGCCGCCGCCGCGACCGCGCGGGCACAAGCGGTGCGGTGCGCGGAGAGCGTTACCCGCCGCTGGGACAACACCCTCGGCTGCATTCCCGCCGTGTTCGACGGCAAGAATCAGTCCCGCATCATTCCCGCCGTGGAGGGCTTGGCCTACCCGTCGCAAATGGGGCTGACCGAGGCGCTGGCGCCCGCCGGACCCTATGGCGAATTGATCCGGGTGCTGCGCAAGCACCTGGAAGCGGTCTTGGTGCCGGGGGTTTGCCTGGATGAAAAAAGCGGCGGCTGGAAACTCTCCAGCACCAGCATGAACACCTGGCAGAGTAAGGTTTATCTCTCGCAATACGTGGCCGATACGGTGTTCGGCATGAAGGCGGATCCGCGCGTTTTCGGTCCGGTGGACAAAATTCACGCGACCTTCCAAGTCTTCACGCCGCGCTCGGCGGGGGCCTGCTGGTCGGACCAGTTGAGCAGCGACACCGGTTATGCGATCGGCAGCCTGCACTACCCGCGCGGGGCGACCTCGGTGTTGTGGTGGCTGAGCCCGCCCCCAGCCGGAGCAGGTAAAGGCAAGTGAGGCTGTGGGCCGCCTCGGCAAAGGTGCCGGTTCAAGGCGGCCGATAACCTTGTCGAAACCACTCTGAGTTTCGCCCCCTTTTACCGTTCACCCCTTTCGTTAATCCCCATGCCGTCCGCTCGTCCGCCTCGCCCCCGCGTCGCCGCGTTTCAACAGGCCCTCACGCCGCTCCTCGCTGTCGCCGTTCTTTTCGGCGCGGTGCCAGCGAAGGCCGCTCCCGCGACCCCCGCCGCGCCCGTTCCGCCGGCCCCCGTCCTGCCGGCGTGCGAACGCTCCCCGTCGGATGAGTTTACGCCCGGTATGTATTGGGCGGACCGGGCCAAGGTCACCGGCGAGCCCGCCTCGATTCCTGCGGGGCGCTCGCTGCTGTGGTATAAGCGTCCGGCCCCGGATTGGCGGCATGCCTTGCCCCTCGGCAATGGACGGCTGGGCGCGATGTTCTTTGGCGGCGTGGCCGACGAGCGGATTCAGTTGAACGTCGATTCGCTGTGGGACGGCGGTCCGGTCGATCCGGACAACCCCAAAGCCCTTGCGGCCCTGCCGAAGGTGCAGGACTTGCTCTTTACCGGCAAAAACACCGAAGCCAGCAAATTGGCCGATAGCTCCATGCTCGGCACGCCCAAGAAGATCCAGTCGTATCAAACCCTCGGCGAACTTTACCTGGAAG
>CAMBUJ010000170.1 GCA_945871005.1 Opitutus sp. GAS368
TTGCACGCCTTGCAAACCGACGGGGTTTGGGTCGGGGCGAGTCAGCTGCGCTTGGGGGGCGGCTGGAGCATCAAGTTCGTCGCCCCGGATGGGATACGGCTGCGGCAAACCCTCGCGTCGATCCGTCGGTTGCTCAGTCCGCATTGCCCGCACCTGGCCTGCGACGCGCGAAAACTCTGAGCTTGTGGGGGCGTAGTAGCGCAGGCTTCTAGTCGGCCAGTCGGCCCGGAACAGGCTGGAGGCCTGCGTTACATCTCCTTACTTCGTGCCGCGGGAGGCGAGTTTGGCAATCACCCCGACAGCACCGAGGAGGAGCAATCCGGCGATCAGCATCGGTCCGTAATGGATATGGCCGAGGCTGCCGAAATCCCAGGTCAGATCATGGCCGCCGTCGTGGCCGGGATGGGCTGAGGCGATGGCCGGCAAAGCGGCGAACAGGGCCAGTAAACGAGGGGAGGCAGAGGGACGGAGGAGTTTCATTGGCGCGGAGAAGAGCAAAAAACGGGCCAGTGCGCAGCGTTAAATTTGAACTTCGTAGAACCAGTAGCTGGCCGCTTAAACTGCGGGATCGATCATCCGCCGAGTGCGGCTGTAATCCTCGAAGGTGGTTTCAACGATGCCCGTGACTTGGGCGGCGCTGAGCGCGTACCGCTCCATAAACTGAGCACAGGTCGGCGAGGCCAGACACTCATCTAGGACGGGCGGCTGCAGGGCCACGCCCAACCCCTGGGGGAAAACGGAGGAGGTGAACTGCAGCGCCTCGGCCAGCCAGCTGGGCGAGGGTAGGCTGCTAGGGTCGTCCTGGCCGGCGATCGCCTGCACCATGTCCTCGGAGAACTTCCATTTGCCCAACAAGGTGGCCCCGGCTTGGGCCTGAACAAAGCCCACGCTCGCCTGTTCCCAAGCCGAAATGGACTCTTGCCCGAGCCAAAACAACCCGCCGCCGTTGTCTTCGATTGCCTGGTTGATCGCCAGGCGACCGAGGAAGCGGAGCAATCCCACCGTGTAGGCCTGGTCGGCCTCGGCCCGGCCGGTGGCGGAGGCAAGGTTGCGCAGAAACAGGCCGTTAAACAGGCTCTCGGCCCAGAAATTGTCAGCGGAAATGCCGTAGCAGCCGAGGTGCTGTTTGGCCACGACTCGGGTGACGGCCAAATTCAGCAGACGAATCGTCTCGCTGGAGCCGATTTTTTGTATCGCCTCGGCGATCGTCTGGTTGGGCTCGCCGGTGCCGTAAAACACGCTGTTAGCGCAGCGAATCAGGTCGGCGGTGAGCGCCGGATCGCTGCCCACCAGCTTGGCGATATCGCTGATGTCGGAATGCGGATCGCGGAGCAGGGTCAGGGCGCGAGCGAGAATGGCCGGAGCGGGGCTGAATTTTTCGATCCGGGCGATGGCGAGGCGGAACTGTTCCTGCGAATTTTTCATGGGGGGTAACGTACAACCAAATCCGGTGCGGGTAGGGCGGCAAAGGTCGTCTCAAACGTGCGCACCAGCAACGGCAAAATCGGGCCTTCGGCGAAGCGGGGGTTTTCGTTTCGGCGCTCCGAGTCAGCGCGCCACCTTGAGTTCACGCTCAAGGCCACGGGCAGCGCACTTACGCCCCTCCCAGCTAAAAGACCCCGGCGGCTGCCTTGACCCGACCGCCCGCTCCGGTTGGATCAACTCAATCATGGCCAAGCCCGACGAACCCAAGATCATCTTTTCGATGATGCGCGTCTCGAAGAAAATCGAGCGCAAGGAAATCCTCCGCGACATCTCCCTGTCGTTTTACTACGGCGCCAAAATCGGCGTGCTCGGCTTTAACGGCTCCGGCAAATCCTCGCTCATGCGCCTGCTTGCCGGGCGCGACAAGGAGTTCGACGGTCAGGTTCACTTCGAGCCCGGCTACACCGTCGGACTGCTCGAACAGGAGCCCCAACTCACCGCCGGCAAAACCGTTCGCGAGTGCGTCGAGGAGGGCGTCAAACACCTCACCGACCTGACCTCCGCCTACGACGCCACCTGGGACGAGATCGACGCGGCCGCCGACGACGCCGCCCGCGACGCCATCACCACCCGACAGGGCGAGTTGCAGGAAAAAATCGACACGCTCAACGCCTGGGACGTCGCCCCGCAGGTCGAGATGGCGATGGACGCCCTGCGCTGCCCGCCGGCCGACCAGATTGTCGACCACCTCTCCGGCGGTGAGCGTCGGCGCATTGCCCTGGCCCGCCTGCTTCTGCAAAAGCCCGACATCCTGCTTCTCGACGAGCCGACCAACCATCTCGACGCCGAGAGTGTGAACTGGCTTGAGCAGCACCTTTCGCGCTACGCCGGCACCATCATCGCGGTGACCCACGACCGGTACTTTTTGGACAACGTCGCCAAGTGGATCCTCGAACTCGATCACGGCCACGGCATTCCCTGGAAGGGTAACTACTCGGAGTGGCTGGAGCAGAAACACGCCCGCGCCAGCGTGCAGCAGCGCACCGAAGACCGCCGCCAGAAGGCCATGGCCCGCGAGCTGGAATGGATCCGCCAATCGGCCAAGGCCCGCGTTGCTAAGTCGCAGGCGCGCATCAGCGCCTACGAGTCGATGCTCAAGGAAAACGTCGCCGAGAAGGAGCGTGAGTTTGAGATCATCATCCCAGCCGGCCCGCGCCTCGGCGCCTTGGTGGTGGAGGCTCAGAAGCTCTCCAAGGCCTACGGTGACAAGGTGCTGTTTGAGGACGTGAATTTCTCGCTGCCCCCGGGTGGGATTGTCGGGGTGATCGGGCCGAACGGCGCGGGTAAAACCACGATGTTCAAGCTGATCACGGGTGTGGAAACCGCCGACACCGGCGCGCTGCGGGTCGGGCCGACCGTGCAGGTGGCCCACGTCGATCAATCGCGCGACTCGCTGCCGGACGCGCAGACCATTTACGAGGCGATCAGTGGCGGCAACGAGCTGCTCAAACTGGGCACGCGCGAGGTGAATGCCCGCGCCTACTGCGCCCAGTTCGGCTTCACTGGGGCCGACCAGCAGAAAAAGGTCGGCGTGCTCTCCGGTGGTGAGCGCAACCGCGTGCACCTGGCGCGCCTGCTCAAGAGCGGCGCCAACCTCATCCTATTGGACGAGCCGACCAACGACCTCGACGTGAACTCGATCCGCGCGCTGGAGGAGGGCTTGGAGACCTTCGCGGGCTGCGCGGTGGTGGTGTCGCACGACCGGTGGTTTTTGGACCGCGTCGCCACCCACATCCTCGCGTTCGAGGGCGATTCGCAAGTCCACTGGTTTAACGGTAACTATTCGGCCTACCTGGAGGATTTCCGCCGCCGCAAGGGCAAGGAAGCCGACCAGCCGCACCGGATCAAATACCGGCCGCTGACCCGCGCCTGACGGGCGCGGGCGGGGCGGAGCCAAGGAGCGCGGAGCTCCAGCTCCGCATTGGGGGATCGGAATTCGGAAATCGAGAACGAGTAAGAGAACGAGAACGAGTCGGAGGGCGGCGCGCCTGCTGGTTTTAATCGTTCTCGTTCTCTTACTCTTACTCGTTCTCTTTTCCGTGCTTCAGCCGCTGCGCGGCGCGTGGGCCGGCCGCATTTGGGCGCTGTTGGCCTTTTCCAGCAGCTCACTCACTTCCTCGTCGGTGGTCTGGGAAAAGTCGCCATACCACTCGCCGACCGCGTTGAAGTGCTCCGGGGTGATCAGGGCGCAGAACTCATCGACTTCCCCGCGCAGTTCCTCGGCGGTGGACCAGGCCACGGTGGGGGTGGCGACGATCAGCCGGGCGGGATGGAGCTGGCGCAGCGCCTCAATCGCCGCACGCATGGTTGAGCCGGTGGCGATGCCATCATCGATCACGATCACGGAGCGCCCGCGGATGGTGGCAGGGGGGCGGTGGTTGCGGTAGGCGATTTCACGCCGCTCCAGTTCGCGCAGTTCACGCCGAGCGACCTCGTCGATCGCGAGGGGGGAAATGCCCAGCATGGTGACGACGCTTTCGTTCAAGACCCGGACGCCACCGCTGGCGATCGCGCCCATGGCCAACTCGGGATTGTCGGGGACACCGAGTTTGCGCACGACAAATACATCGAGCGGAGCCTTGAGCGCCCGGGCCACTTCGTAGGCCACGGGCACGCCGCCGCGCGGAAGCGCCAGCACCAGCAGGCCGGGGTCGCCGGCATGCTGGGAGAGGGACTTGGCCAGCAGCTTGCCGGCCTCGGTCCGGTTGATGAATCGCGTTCTCATGGAAGGGGGGCGTTTGGCGGCGCTCAGCGCGCGGTTAAGTACTGGCGGAACCAGCCCGCAGAGAGCGCGGCGACTTCCTCCAAGGCCCCATGTTCCTCGAACAGGTGGGTGGCACCCGGCACGACGATGATCTGTTTCTTGCAGCGCAGTTGGTCGAGGGCGTCGCGGTTAAGCTCCAGCACCAGATTGTCGCGCCCGCCGACAATGAGCAGGGTGGGCGCAGTCACCCGGGGCAGGGCGGCGCCGGCCAGATCAGGTCGGCCGCCGCGGGAGACGACGGCGTCAATTTCACGGCCCAGTTCGGCCGCCGCGACCAAGGCGGCCGCGCCCCCGGTACTCGAACCGAAGTAGCCGATGCCGAGGTGGCGGGTGGCGGCCTGCTGGTCGAGCCAGCGGGTGGCGGCAACCAGGCGCCGGGCGAGCAATTCGATATCAAAGCGCAGGTGGCCGTCGCGCTCGTCGGCCTGCTCCTCGGACGGGGTGAGCAGGTCGAACAAGAGGGTGCTTGTGCCCGAGGATTGAATCACCCCGGCAACGAACTGGTTACGCGGGCTGTGCCGGCTGCTGCCGCTGCCGTGGGCGAACAGAACGATGCCTTGGGATTGGGGGACGATGGAAAGCTCGCCGGCCAAGAGGATTCCATCGACGGGAATGCGGGCGGGTTGATGGTCTGCCTCTTCGGCACCGGCCGGGGTAGCCGGGGCGACTCGACTGGGGTTGTATTTCATGGCGCGATTGGGGCAACCGGCGGTCGCTTGCGGGAGGGGGTGGAGCGGGGTGATCCACCGACCGGCCGTGAGTGCGGCGAGTTGGTGCCAAAAGGTGGACCGAGTCGCCCGTTTATCAAGGGGCCGCGCGTGTTTCCCTGCGGAGCGCGGAGCTCCAGCTCCGCATTCGGAATATGAGTCGAGAACGAGTAAGAGAATGAGAATGATTAAAACCCGCCGTCGGCGCCCTCTGAATCGTTCTCGTTCTCTCGTTTCACCGTCTCTCGTTCGCCCTCCGCACCAGACCACCGGTCGGGCCTACACCGGCCGCCGCCGCAGCAACAGGAAACCGAAAAGGGCCAGCCCGGCGCCCACCGGCACGAGCCAATCGCCGTGCTCCACATAAAAACTCTGCCGCCCCACCCAGCGCGCATCGACGCTCACCGCAACCGTCTGGGTGCCGCGGAAATACACCGTGCCGCGCGGGCTGAGCTTGGGGCTGGCGGTGGACAACGCCCCGGTCGCGGGATCGCGGGTGAGCACCGCGCGGATGCTGCCGAATTCGTCGATCCAGCCGCTCCAGCCGCCGTTGCCGCAGCGCAGTACCGGGCGGCGGGTCTCGACGGCGCGCAGCACCGAGTTGGCCGCGTGCTGGTAGGCCGCGCCGCCTTCCCCGAACCAGCCGTTGTTGGTGTGCACCACCAGCAGATCCGCCCCGGCCAGCACGCTCTCCCTCACGATCTGAGGGAAAATGTCCTCGTAACAGAGCAGCGGACCCAGCGCCAGAGGCCGACTGTGGAGGTTAACCCTCAGGGGCGCCGGGTTGGTGCCGCGCAAAAAGTCATCACCCACCGGCACGACCTTTTCCAGCCAGCCGAGCAGGGGGCGCAACGGCACGAACTCGCCGAACGGCACCAGTTTGCGCTTGGCGTAAAACTGCGGCTGCAACCCGCCGGCCGGTTCGACGGTGAACACGCCGTTGAGCCAGTCGTCCTCGGCCGGGTTGGCCGCGCTGGGCTGACGGGCGATCGAGCCGAGGACCAGTGGGGTGCCGGTGCGGCTCACCAGTTGCTCCACCCAGGCCTGCATGTTGGCGTCGCCCTTGACTGCCCACGGGGTGGTCGCCTCCGGCCAGAGAATCAGATCGGGTTTAGCCGCGCCGGCGGCCAGGGTCAGCTCTTCGAGGACCTGGAGGATGGCCGGGCCCTGGGAGTTGTCCCATTTGACGGTTTGCGGGATGTAGGGTTGGACAAACGCCACGCGCCCCAGCGGCACGGAGAAGCGGTGGCGGTTAAAGGTTTCCTGCAACTGGGTGGCCACGCAGATCACCAGCAGAAACAGGGCGGCGAAAAACTCCGGCGAGCGTTTGCCCAAGCCGGCGCGGCCTTCGCGCAACAGGCGGTGGGCGTAGGCGGCGAAGCCGAGGTTCATCGTCATGAGGATAAACGACACCCCGCCGGCCCCGGTGAAGGCGGCGATTTGCAGGATGGTCATGCGCTGCCACTGGCTGGCGGCGAGCGGCATCCAGGGAAACCCACTGAGCACCCAGGTGCGCGTCCACTCGCCGAGCACCCACAAGCCGGCCAGGCCGAACACCACCGCCAACCGCACCGGCGTAGCCCTCCCGAGCATGCGGGGCAGGGCCCAATGCGCGGCGAGAAACCACGCGCCGATCCACACACCCATAAACGGCCCGAGCAGGAGCAGCCCGCCGATCGTGACGTTATGCAACCAGCCGAGCAGGATCGTCCAAGCGAGCGCTTGGGCCCCGAGCACGGTGGCGGCGTAGAGGCGCAGCGAGGGGCGCAGGTAGGCCCAGAACAGGGCCGGCACGGCAAACGCGTAGGCGAACTCCGGAGTCGGCGCCGGTGGGAACGACAGCACGGTCAACACCACGGTGGCGACAAACACACCCGCCGCCCAAAGGTGCGCGGCGTGGCGCTGGGCCCACGACGGGGCCGACGAATCAAGCGAGGGCGTGTCGGCGTCAGCCGACGCTGCTGTGGCGGAGGCGTTGGCGGGGCTGGAGGCTGGAGGTTGGTGGGCCACGGAAAAACGGCCAGTGTGCGGCGCAGTGG
>CAMBUJ010000171.1 GCA_945871005.1 Opitutus sp. GAS368
GAATCTGGTTTTTTGCCGGCCGGGAACGCGGGTGGTGGAGTTTTTTCACCGCTCCTACGTTAACCCCTGCTTCGGCCGGTTGGCGGAGTTGAAAAAACTGGACTACGTCCCGCTGATTCCCGACGGGGCGGAGGCGATTAACCATGAACCTCGCGGCAACCGCCTCGACCTGCACGCGGACGTGCCGGCGATCCTCGCCGCGCTCCTGAAAAACTAGCGCCAAGCGGGCCATTTCCAACCTTGCAGGGCAGGGGGAGTCTCGGTGTGGTTTCAACCTTTCTATGTCCACCGCCGTCACCGACCTCATTCCTCACCGGCCGCCCTTTCTTTTCGTTGACGACATCGTCTCCGAAACCGCCGACAGCCTGACCGCCCGCCGCACCTGGCGCGCCGAGGAGGATTTCTACAAGGGGCACTATCCCTCCGCTCCCATTACCCCCGGCGTGCTGTTGTGCGAGTCCGTGTTCCAGACCGGCGCGCTGTTTATGGCCAAGCAGGCGCTGGCCGCCGGAGCCAAGCCGGGCGAGGGCGTGCCCTTGCTCGCCAAGATCTCCGACGTGCGTTTCCGCAGCCCGATTTATCCCGGCGACACTATTTTAATTGAAGTGAAGAAAAAGGAAGTCGTCGGCGCCTTCACCATGATGACGGGAGCGATCAAAAAAGCCGATGGCACCCGCGTGCTCACGGTCGAATTCGCGGTGGCGTGGAAGACGCCCGAGGGTGGGGCAGCCGCCGCCCAACAACAGCAACAGCAGCAGCAGTGATGAGTGATTTCTTAAATCTCAGCGGTAAGACCTTCGTGGTCCTTGGTGTCGCCAACAAAAAGAGCGTCGCCTGGTTAACCGCCAAGACTTTGGAGGAGCAGGGCGCGACCGTCGTTTACAGCGTGCGCAGTCCGGCTCGCCAGGCCTCGCTCGCCAGCACCTTGGCGGGCAAACCGGTCTTCGTGTGCGACGTGGAGCACGAGGGCGCTGCCGCTGTTTTGGCTGCTGCGGTGGCCGCGGCCGGCTTCACCGCGATTCACGGCATCGTGCACTCGATTGCCTTCGCCAACTACAGCGAGGGATTTAAGCCGTTTCACGAAACCAAGCGCGCTGACTTCCTGCAGGCCACCGCCATCTCGGCGTTTTCGCTCGTGGAAGTGGCCAACGCATTCAAGTCGCTGCTGGTCAAAAACGCCTCGGTGGTGACCATCGGGATCTCTTCGCTCCAGGTCACCCCGGACAACTACGGCTACATGGGCCCAATCAAGGCCGCGCTCGAATCCGCCTCCCGGTTTTTAGCCAAATCGTTCAGCGATCACAGCGAGGTGCGTTTCAACGTGGTCGGATCTGGGCCGTTAAAGACCAGTGCGTCCGCCGGCATTCCCGGTTATTTGGAGAGTTACCTTTTCGCCGAAAAACTCACTTTTCGTAAGCGCAATTTGAGTACCCAAGAGGTGGCCAACACCGCGGTGTTTCTCCTCAGCGAACGCAGCAGCGGGCTCAACGCCACCACGGTGGTCGTGGACGCTGGTCTCGGCTGTAACTACTTCGACAAAGAGCTGGTGCGCTTGGCCATGCGCATGGAGTCAAAATCCTGATGCGTTTCGCCCACACCTGCATCGAATCCCTCGCCGTCGCCCTGCCCGACGAGGTTCTTACCACGACCGAAATCGAGGAGCGCCTGCGTCCGCTTTACGAGCGGCTCAAGTTGCCCTTCGGCCGTCTCGAACTCATGACGGGCATCCGTGAGCGCCGCGTCTGGCCCGCCGGGACGCGTCCGTCCGACGCCAGCGCGTCCGCGGGCAAGGCCGCCTTGGCCAAGTCGGGCCTGCGTGCCGATCAGGTTGAACTGTTTATCCACAGCGCGGTGTGTCGCGACATGATGGAGCCCGCCACCGCGTCCTTCGCGCATCGTAAAATCGGCCTGCCCGCCACCGCCCAGATTTTCGATGTGTCGAACGCCTGCCTCGGCTTTCTCAACGCACTGACCGTCGCCGCTGGGTTAATCGAGAGCGGCCAAATCAAGTGCGCGCTCGTCGTGTCCGGCGAAAACGGCGGCCCGCTGGTCCAGCAGACGCTCAAAACCCTGCTGGAAACGCCGCTGGATCGTAACGGGATCAAACCGTTTTTCGCCAATCTCACGATCGGCTCGGGTGCGGTGGGCGCGGTTGTCTGCCATGAATCCGTCTTGCCCGCCGGAGCGCGGCCCCACCGCCTGCTCGGCGGTATCGCCCGGGCGGCTACCGAGCACAGCGAGCTTTGCCAAGGTGACAACCACGGGGCTGAGGCGCTCGCCATGCAGACCGATAGCGAGGCGCTGCTCACCGCCGGTCTGGCGTTGGCGCGAGACACTTGGGACGCGTTCACCGCGGAAACCGGCTACGATGCGCGTTCGGCGGATCGCTTTATCTGCCACCAGGTCGGCAGCACGCACCGGCGCAAACTCTACGAGGCTCTCGGCCTCGATCTCGCCAAAGATTTCTCCACGTTTGAAACCCTGGGCAACACCGGTTCGGTCGCGTTGCCCGCGACGCTCGCCACGGCTGTTGACGCCGGCGCAGTGACTGCTGGAACCAAGGTCGCGCTGCTCGGTATCGGCAGCGGGCTCAACTGTCTGATGCTCGCACTCGAATGGTAACAATTCCTGATTGGCTCAAGCCCCTATATCCTTTCACGCCGCACACCTTCGCGACCCCGCGGGGTGCGCGCATGAGTTACCTCGACGAGGGTGGCGACGGTGAAGAGGCCGTGCTCATGCTGCACGGCAACCCGACCTGGTCGTTTTATTACCGCGAGCTGGTGCAGTCGGTCGCGCCGAACATGCGCTGCATTGTGCCCGACCACATCGGCATGGGCTTGTCTGAAAAACCCCAGGATTACCCCTACTCCCTGGAATCGCGCATCGGCGACGTGGATGCGCTGCTCACGCACCTTGGGGTTAAACGCATTCATTTGGTCGTCCACGACTGGGGTGGGGCGATCGGCTTTGGTTATGCGGCGCGCTACCCGCAACGCATCGGCAAGCTCGTCGTGCTTAACACCGGGGCCTTTCCGTCCCCGCACATCCCCAGCCGCATCGCCCTGTGTAAAACCAGATTTCCCGGCACCGCGTTGGTCCGCGGGCTCAACGGGTTCGCCGGCCCGGCCGTGTGGATGTCGATGCACCGCCGCAAACTCAGCACTGCTGAGAAGCGAGGGTTTCTGTTGCCCTACAATTCCTGGGACAACCGCGTCGCGGTGGACGCGTTCGTCAAAGACATTCCCATGCTGCCGTCCCACCCGACCTGGCGTACGCTCACCGACACGGCGGCGGGGCTGAAACATTTCAAAAACAACCCGGCGCTGATCATGTGGGGCGGGCGGGATTTCTGTTTTAACGACCATTTTTACGAGGAGTGGGGCAAGCGCTTACCCCAGGCGCAAAGCTACTACCTAGAGGATGCCGGCCATTATGTGTTGGCCGATGCCAACACCGAGACGATCCCGCGGATCACTCAGTTCCTGCGTTCAGCCTGAAGCCACGCCGCCGGATGGGCGGTTTAAATGCATCAAGGGAATCAGCCGACTCGACAGCGGCCCGCTGTGCTTCACGCTGCGACACTCACACTATGGCCACGATTTACGAAACCCTCCGAGCCGACATCATCACTGCCGTGAAAGCGCGCGATAGCGCCCTTGCCACGATTCTGCGCACCAATGACGGTGCGATTCAGCGCGCGGCGATGGATCTGAATAAGCCCATCGACGACGAGTTGGTTTTAACCACTTTGCGCAAAGCGGTGAAAAATCTCACCGCCGCCAACACCGAGTTCGCCAAGGGTGGCCGCAATGACCTGATCGAGGCCAACCTCAAGGAGATCGCCCTGATCGAGAAATACCTGCCGAAGGGATTCGATGCCGCCAAACTGGACTCGCTGGTGGCCGAGGCGATCGGCGCCACGGGCGCGCAGAGCAAAAAAGAGATGGGCAAAGTGATTGCGGCGCTCAAGCAGCACCCCGATTCCGGGCTGATTGACTTCGGTGCGGTCAGCAAACTGATCCAAGCCAAACTGCCGTAAGGCGGGTGGGGAAACCGCCTAGGGAAGCGTGCAGGCGTAGGCGGCTGTTAACGATAACGCCTGTGTTTTCGGCCCTCAGCAAGCGGGCACAGGCACTCAGCGCTGGAATTGAAACCCGGTGAACTCCACCGCTGGCTGCTGATAACGCGGACGGCGGAGAGCCTGCACCTCGGGTGCAACCATGGTTCTCGAGGCAAACGCCTGTTCGTCCACAACGAGCGCCTGAAGCGAAAGTTGATCGACCCGCTGCATCCATGCGAGGGCCTCGCGGTCGGGCGCAGGCGTCTCGATTTCCACCGCATCCAGGTTCGCCGCGAGGCTGAGGGCGGCCAGGGCGGGGTGAACGGGGATTGGCGTCCCTGTCGCTGAGCGCGAAGGCGCACTGGTGACGGCCGGGGCCAAAGTCACCACCGTCGGCTGGGCTATATTGAGCGCACGGGTCAGGCGCACGGGTTCGTTCACCGTTTGCTGGGAACGGGAGCTGAATACCACGAGCGTAAAACCAACCGCCACCGCCACGGAGGCAAACGCGCCGATCTGGAGCGGATACCACGCGATCGCGCGGCGCGGCGGCGCGCTGATTTTACGCTCGGCATCCCGCAGCGAGCGGGAGAAACGGGGCGCGGCCGGGGCGGCGAGGCGAGCGGTGTTACCGAGTTGGCAGCAGCCGCGTTGGAGTTGGCAGTACTCCTCATAAGTCCGGCGACGCTCAGGGCTGCTGTGTACGGCGGCATCGAGTTCGTTCGCCTCGTCTGGCCCGATTTGGTGGTCGAGATAGAGGTTGAGCAGTTCGAGGAAACGACGGTCGTTCATTTAAAGTCCTTTCCAATGGCCTCGCGCAGGCTTTCGCGGGCGCGGGCGATCCGGCTTTTGACCGTCCCCACCGAGATGCCCAGCACCACGGCGATCTCCTCGTAGGACAGGTTTTTAACGTTTCTTAAAATCAAAACCTCGCGGTGCTTGGCGCGGATTTTTTCCATGCCGAGCGCGATGTGATCGATCAACTCCTGGGTAACCGTGAGGTCGTCCGCGTTGGCCGCTTCAGTCGAGAAGACCTCGGAAAGCGGCGTGTTGTTAGTTTCGCTCACCGGTTGATCGAAGGAGACCGTCTGGTCGCGACGGCGACGCCACCAATACCAGTAGCGATTGCGGGCCAGATTGGTGGCGATTTGGTAGAGCCAGGTCGAAAAAGCGGCGTCACCCCGGAAACTCACCAGCCCGCGATGAGCCCGGATAAACGCATCCTGGGTGACCTCCTCGGCGTCCTGCTGGTTGCGGAGGAGCTGGTGGACCATGCCATAAATGCGATCCCAATGCCGACTGATGATTTCATCAAACGCGGCTTCATCACCGCTCTTGAAGCGATCAACCAGCAAACGATCGAGGGCGACCTCCTGAGCTTTGATGGACATAAGTTCGGAGCTCGTCTGACGCGCGCGATCTGCAATTGTTCCCAATTTATTTCCTCCGATTAGCGAAAAAACAGCCCACCTCACCCGGCGCGACCGTTTGGTCGAATCGCCGGGCACTCTCATTCCGACGGGTGGCCCCGGGTTTAGATCCGACTGTAAAGGACGCCGAGATCGCGCAGGTAGGCGGCGCCTCCCTCGAAGTGGAGTTCACGCAGCTGCGACTCCGGATACCGCCACTGCCAATTGCCGGCAGGTTCACCTGGGGTGTTGAGCCGGGCCTCCGTACCCAGGCTGAAAAAGTCCTGCAGGGGGATAACCGCCATATTGCTGACCGAGCAATACGAGGTGCGGATAAAGTCCCAGCCAATCTCGTCGCCGGTGACATGCAAATAGCGGCGCACGTGGTCGCGTTCCTTTTCCGCGGCCGTCCGGTACCAGCCCAAGGTGGTATTGTTATCGTGGGTACCGGGATACACCACGCTGTTGGCCGACAGATTGTGCGGGAGGTAAAGATTGTTGGACTCCCCGCCGAAGGCGAACTGCAGAATGGTCATGCCGGGTAACCCCGTGGCGGCGCGCAGATCGCGCACGGATTGGAATAAATCGCCTAGATCTTCCGAGATCATACGGGCGGAGGGCAGGGCGGCGTGGATCGCGGTGAAGAAGGCGAGGCCCGGACCTTGTTTCCACTCGCCGGTTTTGGCGGTCTGGGCGGTAGCCGGGATCGACCAATAGGTGTCAAAGGCGCGGAAGTGATCGATACGCACGATATCGCACAGGGCGAAGTTGGCCTTTAGGCGGTTGATCCACCAAGCGAAGCCATCGGCGGCATGCGCAGCCCAATCGTAGAGGGGATTACCCCAGAGTTGTCCATCGGCCGAGAAATAGTCCGGGGGAACGCCTGCCACCGCCAGGGGCACCCCGGTTTTCGTGTTGAGTTGAAACAACTCCGGCGCGGCCCAGACGTCCGCGCTGTCACGGGCGACGAAGATGGGGGCGTCGCCGATGATCTCGATCCCGAGCGAATGGGCGTGGGCGTGGACACGCTCCCATTGGCCGAAGAAAAGGTACTGGAAAAAGGCATGGGCTTCGGCGCGGGACGCGACGGATTTGGCCAGCGGGGTTTTCTTGGCTTTGGCGAAAAAGCGAACCTCGGCCGGCCATTCCCACCATGCGGCGCCTTGAAAATGATCCTTGAGGCCGAGGAAGAGGGAATAGGGCTCCAGCCAGGAGTGGTGGGTTTTCTTAAATTGCTCAAAATCCCCGTAGGGCAACGCAGTGGCACGGCCCTCGTCCACGAAGGTGGTAAACGCCTTAAACAAAAGCGGGAACTTGGTGACGTAGAGCCAGCCGTAATCGACGTGGTCACGGGGCAGTTGGCGCACGGAATCGAGGTCGGCGTCGGTGAGCAGGCCGCATTGAACGAGCGGATAGAGGTCGATCAAGTAGGGGTT
>CAMBUJ010000172.1 GCA_945871005.1 Opitutus sp. GAS368
TACTCACCCCGAGTAAAAAACGAATCAGCTGATTGCCCAATTTTTTGAGATACGGCTCGATGCCGCGCGAGCGCAGGGCGCTGCCGCGGATGATCACCTTCTTGCCGTCGTAGAGCGCGTAGTTTTTGGCCTTGTAGCAAAACATCGCCCCGTAGCGTCCGTCGTATTCCAGCTCGATGCCGGGCGGGAGCACGCCGACTACCTTTCCTAAAAGGGCTTCGGGGCGGGCAAAAAACTCGGCCGACGACAGGTAAATACCATCCGTGTCCGCCTCCAAAATCGTGCAGTCGTGGCGGGCAAATTCATCGATAAGGGTCTGCAACAACTCGCGCCCGCGCCGGGTCACTTCGGCGGCGAGTTCACCGTCTCCAAAACGGGCGCCGGAAAACCCGAGATAGCCGTAAAAGGAATTGATCAGGATTTTAAAACTGGCCTGACGGGCCTGCGCTTCGGCGCGCTCTTCGGCGGTCGGTGCGGTGCGCGCGAGCTGTTTGTAGCGCAGGCGGTATTCGCGCAGCGTCGTCAGCAACGGAATAAACACCCCGAGTGTGTCGTTGGCCGGGTTGCGCCCGATCGCCATCAGCAGGCTCGGGTAAAGCGAGGCCACGTCGAAGTGCAGAACGTGGCGAAACACCCCTTCCTGAAAACTGCGGGTGTAGCCACCTTCGAAAGCGGTCACCTCCGGAGGCACCGGACAGGCCTGGCGGGCGTGGTAATAGTGTTCGAGAAAGAGCAGGTCGATCTTACCAGTGGTCCCGCGCAGTGTGGCCTCTTGAAGCAGAATCGGGAAGGTCCGTACCTGCTCGAAATAAGTCGGCAGCAACAGGTCTGCGACGCCCTTGGTTTCGCGCAGGTCGTCGGCAAGGTAGGCGAGAAACTGCGCCCGATTTTCGGTGAACGCCGCGTGGATCTGGTCGCCGGCCAGGTAGGTGCGCTCGCTGTCCTCGGTGGTGATGCCGAAATACACCGCGACCTCCTTCAAGCGGTAGGAGGTGAGTTCGCGCGTGGTGATGTCGTACTGCTGCACCAACAGGTAGGTATCCACCACCGTGCGACCCGGCAGGTCGCAACGCGGGAAATCGATCCAGCGCTCGGCCACCTTGAGGCGACTGTTGCGAAACGACGCCTTCTGCCCGAAGCGGCCCCACGCGCAGGGCACTTTGAGTTTTTTCGCCCGCTGGCGCAGGTAATCGAGGTCGAACTTAAAAATATTGTGCCCCTCGATTACATCGGGGTCTTCCTCCGCCAGCACGGCGTTTAACTGTTCTAAGAGTCGCCGCTCGCCGGCCGGGCTAACCTCGTCGAGGACGAGCAGGCGGTTGCGCTCGCCGAAGCGAAGCCCGATCGCCAGCACGCGGTCGCCGGCCTTGGCGGCATCGCTAAATTCGCCGTCGCTGGACGCCGTTTCGATGTCGAGTTGGCAACGGCGCAGTTGACCAAAACTCAGATCCCGAAAAAGCCGCTCGCGCTGCTGTAACAGGAACTGGCTCTCCAGCGGTTTCACCGCGTCAACGCCCCCGCCCTCTTTGGCGGTTTTCACAAACGACTCAAACGCCTCCAGCGTTTCGGCGTGGGCCAGCCGGTTAAACGGCCCCGGTCCGACTAACGCCTCGATGGTCACGCCCTCAGTTGCCGCGGCGGTCACCGCTTCATTGAGCCAGGCAAAGGGCCGAAGCCGCTCGCTGCGGGTGACGCGCCCGCCGTCGGCCGTGGCCCGGCACACGTGCACGTTACCCTCCTCGTCGACCCAGACGCCACAAAGCGACTCGTTCATGGCGCTGGGGGGGGGGAAGGGTGAATTAGAACGGTTTGACGTAAACGGCCAGCACGGCGGCCAAGGTCAGCGCGATCGCCACGACGGCAAAAATCCCCACCGAGCCCCGACGGCGAAAGCCGAGACCGGCCAGCGCGGAGAGCCCGAGCCAGGCCACCAGCTTGACGATCATCCAGGCAGCGAACTGGTTGTTATAGAGTTTAGAAATCATCCCGAAGCCGCTGATCAGCACCAGCAGGCTGGCGATGCCGGTGAACATGAGGACTTTTTTGCGTATTTCTGCCGGAGCGGCGAACGCGTAAAACGTATAGCCGAACAACACGAAGAGGGAAACGAGATGGATAACTTGATAGACGGTGGGAGGCATGATGAAGGAAGGACGGTTGACTGGATGGTTTTAGGAAAAGTGGAAGTGACACCCCACCTGTGCCGTGCGCCCAAAGGCTCGAGAACCTTTTGCGATTAGGTGGGCTCCTCCGGATGGCTTCGTGCTTTCCGATTTACGGCCTAGCACTCTCCCTCCCGTTCCGGATCCCGTAGTTTATCAAAGGCAAAGAGCAGTTATTGAAAGCACCTCGAACACTGCAGGGTGTCAGCGCCGAACGTAGGACCCGCCCCGCTCCCGTCAATGGCCATCCCAGCTATCTGAAAGGAGCGCCCCCGCCACGGTATCGGCACGCAGGAGGTTAACGCCACGCCGCCTTCGCCCGCTGAAACGCCCCCCCCGCCAAGCCTCACTCCAAAAAGCGCAAAACCCGGTTAGCTTCCGCCGCGGGTTTAGTGTATCAACTGACCATCGTGGGCACTTCTTCATCACAACTTCCCGTCGCCATCCTCGGTGGCGGCATCACCGGGCTGGCCGCCGCCCATCGCTTAGCCCGCCAGGGTCGCGCGTTCAGGCTCTTCGACGCCGCCCCGCGTCTCGGCGGCAGCATCCGCAGCGACCGCAGCGGCGAATGGCTGCTCGAAGCCGGCCCCAACTCGCTCCAACTCACCCCGGCTTTGGCCGCACTCTGCACCGAACTCGACCTGCGCCCACTCGTCGCGTCCCCCGCCGCCAAGAATCGGTACCTCGTTCGCGGCGGCCAGGTACTCGCAGCGCCCACCTCGCCATTGCGTTTTGTTAAAACTCCGTTGTTCAGCGCCCGCGCCAAAATCCGCCTCTTCGGCGACCTCTTTCTGCGCCCCCGCCAACGCCCCACCGACATCAGTCTGGCTGAGTTCACCACCGACCACTTCGGCCGCGAGGTGGTCGATTACGGCCTGCGCGCGTTTGTTGCCGGGGTCTACGCGGGTGACGCGGGCCAACTCTCCGCCCGCCTGAGTTTTCCCTCGCTCTGGGCGGCCGAACGCAGCCACGGCTCGATTATTCGCGGCATGATCGCCGCCGCCAAAGCAAAGAAAGCCCGTGGCGAGCCGCGTGGGCCGACGTCTCTGATCAGCTTTGCCGACGGGCTCGAAGCCCTGCCCCGCGCTCTCACCGCCCAACTGCCCCCCGGCAGCGTGGAGTTGCAGGCCCGCGTCACCGCACTCGTCCCCGATTCCGGCCCGGCCAAAATCTGGACGGTGCAGTGGACTGGCCCCGATCAACTGGAGCACCGTGAAAGTTTTTCCGCCGTGATCCTCGCGCTGCCCACCTCCGCTCTGGCGGCGTTACCAATCGGTGCGGCGGGGGCCAGCGGCGAACGACCGCTCGCCGGACTCAAAGCCGTCCCGTATCCGCCGGTATCCTCGCTGTTTCTCGGCTACGCCCGCGAGCAGGTGGCCCACCCGCTCGACGGCTTCGGCATGTTGATTCCGCCCATCGAAAAACGCGATGTGCTCGGCGTCTTGTTTAACTCCACGCTGTTTCCCGGTCGCGCCCCGGCCGACCATGTGGCGCTCACGGTGATGACCGGCGGCGCACTCCGCCCCGAGATGGCGCACCTCGATGACACGGCGCTGCTCGCCCGCGTCAGTGACGAACTCGGCAACCTGCTCGGGGTGCGGGGCGCACCGGTGTTTATGCGCCGCACCGTCTGGCCGCAGGCCATCCCACAATACAACCTCGGCTACGAGCGCTTCCTCGACCAAATCACCGGAGTCGAAGCCGCTTACCCCGGGCTATTGATCGGCGGTCATGTTCGCGACGGCATCGCCGTCCCCCAGTGCCTGGCCGCTGGCGAAAAACTCGCCGCCCGGGCACTGGCCTAAGCAGCGCCTAAACATACTCGGATAATTCGGGTAAGAGAGCCCGTTTAGCTATCAGACCTGCAAGGCATGAGTTGGACATCAGGCCCAATCAGCATCACTCGACTCATACAAATGAGCCTCTTTCCCCCGGCGCCCCGCGTGCCAATGAGGCGGTCGGTATAATTTAGGGTCGAAGGCTGACGGGGAATGGGTTTGCTCAGTGCAGTTCCATGTGCACCACCTCCTCCGCCCGTCTCTTGGGCATCAATTTTTTTACCGGTTCGTTGGAAAAGGCAGTCGAACGCGTGATAACTCATGCGCCCGCAGTACGCAGCGCACGCGATACCACCCACGCAGAGCGTACGGAGACGGCACGCCTCGGCGAACCAGGCCAAGATGGGGACCAGACCACCGCGACCGCGATCCTTCCGCCGCCGGTGGCTGCCCCCAAAAAGTCGACCGCCGCGATTCTGGTGGTCGCCCCGTCCGCTCCGGGCTTGGCCGTCGATTTGGTCAATTCGCCGGCCTATCGAGATGCCCTGACCACCGCAGATCTGGCCCTGACAGACTCTGGCTTCATGGTGATGCTTTGGCGGGCCTTCACTGGGGTTAACCTGCCGCGCCACTCAGGACTTAAATTTATGAGCGCCGTCTTGGCGCGGCCCGAGTTGAAGGAGCCGGGCTCCGTGTTTTGGGTCATGCCCTCGGCCGGGGAAGACCAACGCAATCGCGCCTGGTTGGTCTCCAAAGGCTTTCCCGTGACCCCCGCTGACGTCTATCTCGCGCCGCACTACGCGGCCGGAGACATCGTGGACGAGGAGTTGGTGCGCCGGATCGAAGCGCGCAAACCCAGGGTGGTGATGCTGGCCATCGGGGGCGGCGTCCAAGAACGCCTCGGACTCATGCTCCGAGCCCGCCTCCATCATCCCAGCTCCATCCTCTGCTTGGGCGCCGCCATTGCCTTTCTCTCCGGAGGGCAGGCCAACATTCCCCCGTGGGCCGACCGCCTCATTCTCGGCTGGTTGCTGCGTCTGGCCTCGAACCCGCGCAAATTCTGGCGGCGTTACTGGGAGGCACTCGCGTTGGTCGCACTGCTGTGGCGGCACCGCGATCGACTGCCACCCTTGGCCGCACGGTAACGCCGCAACCCAGGCCAATTCCGGTTTGCGCCGAGCGACGGACGCGGGCCGTGCGCCCAGCCCAAAAGCGATTTACGGGGTGGCCTGTTGCGCGTAGGCGTCGGGTTCGCCGAGGGCGCGGCGCACGGTGGCCAGCGCCACATTGTAACTGTAATTGGCGGCGAGTTGGTTGGTGCGCGACTGGGTCAGCGATACGCGGGCCTGCAACACATCGAGTTGAGTGGCACTGCCGGCCGCGTAGCGCGCATCGGCCAGGCGCAGGGATTCCTCGGCTTGCGCGACCACCTTTTGAGCGGCCTCGGCCAGCTCGGCGGCCTCTTGCAACGAGGAAAGCGCGGTACGCACCTGGACTTCGACGGCAAGCTCTTGCTCGCGTGCGCTCAACTGCGACTGGCGCAGCCGCGAGCGCGCCTGGGCCACCTTGCCCGCGGTGGATCGCCCATCAAAAATCGCCCAGTTCGACTGCACGCCGACCACCCAGCCGGCGGGCGAATCATTAAAACTGTTGGAGCTGATTTTTTTAACCACTTGGTAGCCGCCGACCAAGTCGACCGTCGGGCGGTTGCCGGCCTGCTCGATGCGCACGCCCGCCTCCCGTGCCTTGGCCAGGCGATCGAGGCGCAGCAGGTCAGGCCGGTTGGTCCGCGCCGCGTCGAGGGCTTTTTGCAAATCGTAACTCACCGGAAGAAAATCGAGCGTGCCGATGAACTCGGGGGTTTTGCGTAAGTTTTCGGGGGTCGTATTGACGTAGCCGATGGCCTGGCGGAGTTGATCCACCGAGGTGCGCTTACGGTTACGCGCCTTGATGAATTCGGGCTGGGCGTTGGCCAATTCCACCTCGGCACGGAGCACCTCGAAGTTTGAAATGGTGCCGGCTTCGAAACGGTTTTTGGCATTCTGCAGCTGCTGGCGGAGCAACTGCACGTTCTGTTCCTGCACGGTGATCTGCTCGCGGGCCAGCAGCACATCGTAGTAACGGGTGCGCACCTCCAGCAACGCGTCGTTAATCGTAGCCTTGAGGTCGAGCAGGGCGGCTTCACGGCTGATTTTTTGGGCGTCGAGCGCGGCGGAAATCCCGCCACCCGCGTAGAGCGCCTGGCGTGCTTCCAACGCGATGCTCCAGTCCTGGTCACTACCGCCCGATTGAACCAGCTCCTCGTCCTTTTTTTTGTAACTACTGGCCAACCCAAGTTGCGGGGTCACCTTGGCCTTCACCTCGACGATCAAGCCCTCCTGTTCCTTGATGCGCTCGCGGGCCTGCTGGATGGAATAATTGTGCTCCAAGGCGTAGGCGATCGCGTTGCGCAGGTCGAGGCGATCGGGCACGTCGGGGGCGGGGGAAACGGTCACCGCCGGTGCGGTTGCCGGCTGGTCGGCCGCAAGGGCCGGGGCGCCGATCAGGACGGCGGCGGGAATAAAGAGCGCGAGGAGAGTGGTTTTCATGGGAGCGGGCAATGAGGGTGGTTTACTTGGCGGCAAGCGGCTGCGGTTGTCCATCGGGAGCCGGCGGGCGGGCGGTGGAGGCTTGGTGATCTTTGGCGAGCAGTACGTAGAGCGAGGGCACGATGAACAGGGTGAACAGGGTGCCGATGGTCATTCCTCCGACCAGCACCAGGCCGATCGAGTTGCGTGCCGACGCGCCCGGTCCGCTCACCAAGGTGAGCGGGAAATGCCCGACCACCGTCGCCACCGAGGTCATCAGGATGGGTCGCAGGCGAGTGATCGAGGACTCGCGCACCGCTTGCAGTTTGCTGCGGCCCTGGGCTTGGAGCTGATTTGCGAATTCGACGATCAAGATGCCGTTCTTGGC
>CAMBUJ010000173.1 GCA_945871005.1 Opitutus sp. GAS368
GCTCATGCAGTGTAAGTATCGATTGTTGTAGGCTCACGGTGAGGCGGTTCATTACCTCACAGCGAACAAGTCCGCCGGAGGTTTACCCCCTCAAAAGTGGCCGGTTTTGAAGTGACCAGTCGTGGCCGGTTTTAAGTGACCGCTGACAGCCTTAATATCAACTCAATACCTCGAGCCTTTTAGCCGCGAAAGAACGCAAAGATCGCATAGAGTTACAGAGCCTGTTATTCGCGCCCTCTGCGTTCCTTTGCGGCTAAACTGCATTGGTTTGACTTACCATCCTCGGAAACCCTTTAACCACAGATTCCACAGATAAATACCGGATGGGAATCCCCGGGCGACCATTCCCGCGGCTCTTTATCCGGATCGTATCAGTGCAATCCGTGGTAATAAAACTCCGGTATCCGATTTTTTTCATTCCCCACAGGACCACCCCTGCTCCTTTTATGGGTCACGTGAGCCAAACAAAGGCGGGCTCACGACCACAATGAGGAAATTGGCAGCGCCCACAGATCTTTATCGTAGGCGATAACATCGGTCCCCGTATACAACAGAAAACCACGATGAAAACGCTTACCCGCGGTTTCCGCCAAAGAGCGCAGTCCATTAAAATCGGATGGCTTAACATCCATAGACGCTTTCACCTCTATTCCGACGATCCGTTTATCAGCCGCCTCCAAAACAGCGTCCACTTCATCGCCTTGGCGAGTGCGATAGTGAAGGAGATTACAGCGGGTGGTCGACCAACCCAGTTGCTTGGTTAACTCCATGGCGACAAAGTTTTCCATCACACTCCCCATGAGTCCCCGTTCCCGCCGCAAAGCCTCTTGGCTCAATCCCCTTAAGTAGCAAAGGAGTCCGGTATCATTAATAAAAACCTTGGGACTCTTCACCAAACGCTTTTCGAAATTGGTGCCCCAGGCCGGAACTTCGACCACCAAAAACACCATTTCAAGGAGCGTATAATAACGCTTGAGGGTGACCGCGTTAAGTTTGGTCATGCGCGAGACGTCAGCGAAGTTGATCAGGTTGCCGGCACGCGAGGCGATGATTTCAAGCAGGTTGGGTAATTCGGCCAGCCCGTCGATCCGCGAGATCTCTTGAATGTCCCGCTGCAAGATGGTGGCGAGGTAGGACTTGAACCAGTCCGGACCGCGCCCGGCCTGCATCTGGGCCAGGGCCTCGGGATATCCGCCGCGCACGAGGGCTTCGAGGTATTGATTGGGTGAAAACGGCGAAGGGGTGAACGGGGGTTCGCCTGAAAACGCCCAATCAATAAAGCGCTCCTTGGTCCCGTTGACTTCCCCCTGAGAGAGCGGCCAAAGGGTGTAAATCTCCATGCGCCCGGCCAACGACTCGGAGAGCTTAGGTAGGGTCAGAATGTTGGCTGAACCCGAAAGAAGAAACCGGCGAGAGACCCGGTCATCGTCGATTAGTTTTTTCAGCGGAAGCAGAAGCTCGGGAGTGCGCTGAATTTCGTCGATCGCAGCTCGCGGTGAAAGTTGCGCCAAAAAGGTGATTGGATCGCTTTTGGCCAGTCGCAAGAGGTTCAAGTCATCCAAATTGGTATAGCTAAACGCCTCTTTACCAACGAACGAAGTTTGAATGAAGGTGCTTTTCCCAGTCTGCCGCGCTCCATTGATCAGGGTGGCCGGGCTAAACCGGATGCTCTCGTTGATTTTACCAAGAATATTCCGCTGATACATGACGGCAAATCCAACACCAAGTGTTATAAATTTCAACTAATTTTTTAACCATTGAACTATAATATCTTAGAAAATTAATGATCGGGTTTTGTCTTCAACAAACCTTGCCGACACCGCGCTTAGCGTCCCTTGGCGGTAACCACAAAACCGCCTAACCCCATGTAGACTTCATTTTAAACCTTAATTAAGTAAGTTAATTGACTTTTTGATTATTCAAAGACCAAAGAGGTCCAGGTGGACAAGTCAAAGTGCCTAGACCCTAGAAACCAGTCGGTTAGCCGCTATCACCGCTTGCACCGTTTGCGTGAGCGCCCACCTCCCCCAGCCTCATCCGGCCACCTCCACAGCCGCCAAACCAAAGGGTCCACCCTAGGCACGAATTTCTTTTGGTTAAATTAAAATATGTAAGTTGACCATAACCGCCATCCCAGTGGGGTGAGGACGTGGCCAAACTGCGCCCACTCCCGCCCAACTCGCCTGACGCACCACTTTTTCATATGACACACCACACCCGCACCTACCTCCGCGCCCTCGCCGCCCTAGCTTTAATTCCCGCAGGTTACGCCCAGCAGTTTTTTAATGGCGGCAGCGTTTGGAATACGAGCACCTCCAACTGGAGTGCCACGTCCAACGGTCCATATACTGCCGCATGGGCCAATTTGGGGGGCAGCGCAGCGACCTTCGTAGGTACCCCCTCAACCGTCACTGTCGGCACCGTGAATGCCGCAAATCTGACGTTTGGCACCGCCGGCTATAATCTGAACGGAGGCACGATCTCGATTACTACAAATCGTTCCCTCGTATTCCAAAATGGCGGATTAACGACGATCGGTTCTGCCATCGCCGGGACCGGCAATATGACGTTCACGGGGTCCAACAGTGGCAGCGGTGCGGGCACCCTGACGCTGTCAGGCACCAACACCTACTCAGGCATCACCACGATCAACGGGGGCACGGTAAATGTTTCGTCGTTGGCGAATAATTTCGGCAGCAATATCAACCTGAATATCGGCAACGGTGGAAATCTAAACTACACCGGAGCAGGGGAAAACACCGCCCGGGTGGTGAATCTAAATGGCACCAACACCAATTCGACACTGACCCAATCGGGCACCGGGTTACTCAAGTTCACCAGCAACTTCACCGCCACCGGCATTGGGGCCAAGACCCTGATCCTGCAAGGCGCAGGCACCGGCACCGGTGAAATCTCCGGCGCCATCGTCGATAACGTCGGCAGTCTGACGAACTTGGCGGTCGCCACCAGCACCACGCCCACCTCGACGATCAACCTCGGTTCGGTGACCGGGGTGAACGTGGGGGCGAAAATCACCGGTACGGGTATCGCCGCCGGTACGACCATCACCGGGATCGCCGGCAAGGTGGTGACCTTGAGCCAGCCCACCAATGGGGTCGCCATGGCGGTCAATACCGCGATCACCGTGGACGGCGCCACCATCACCAACTCGACCGCGCTCACCAAGGCTGGCACCGGCACCTGGATGCTCTCCGGAACCAACACCTACACCGGCACAACCACGGTCACCGGCGGCACGCTCTTGGTTAACGGCAGCACCTCGACTGGCAACGTCGCCGTGAACACCGGCGCGACCCTCGGCGGTTCGGGCACGGTCGGGGGAGCCACCACCATCGCCAACGGCGCCTTCCTCGCCGCCGGCAACAGCCCGGGCCAGCTCAACTTCGGCAGCTCGCTGATCCTCAACGACACCAGTACCACCACGATGGAACTGGCTGGCAACGGCAGGGTCGCCGGTACCGACTTCGACAAAATCGTCGTCACCGGCGCGATCACCTTCAACGGAACGCTCAACATTGTGAGCTTCAGCGGCTATGAGCTCAATCAGACGGCGTCCTACGACTTGTTTGATTTTGGCCCCAGCAGCTCTGGCAACTTCGCCAACGTGTCCGTCGCCTCCACCACCTTGACCCGCAGCCTCGGAATCTGGGCAGGCAGCACATTAGATGGATCGGTTAACTATAGCTTCAACCAAGCGGACGGTATCCTAACGGTTTCCGCCGTGCCCGAGCCGTCCACCTACGCGGTCTTGGCTGGTTTAGGCATTCTCGGCTTCGCGGTTTATCGCCGGCGCCAAGCCTAAGTCGGTCCCCGGACGGGCGTCCCTCCACTACCGCCGCGGCTCTTCCCGAGTCCGGCGGTTTTTTTGTATATAATGACAGGAGTCGGGGGCGTGGCCGGGCAATACCCAGACTGTTAGCCACGAAAAACACAAAATGACACGAAAACGAGAACGCCGATCCATTTAACCGCGATAGTTAGAAAATCAAACCTTCGGCAGGTGTCACAGAGAGCACGGAGCCCAGCCCACAGAGCAGACAGGGGAGGCCATAACGCCTTCGCCTGTTCAAAATCAGTCGTACACCTCCAGATCGCCTGGATTGGTAACTCGCTCCGGATCAATGCTAAGTTACCTTTTTTGTAGTGGCCTGGCTCTGTGGCGCTCTGTGTCATCGCTCAAGATCGTCTCTGTGATACCACTCTGGTGGCTGATTGCATCGGCTGCCTGTTTATTCACTAAAACTGCCCAAGAACCTACTTTTTTGGCCAAATCCTCCGCCTCCCTCCGGTAAGTGCCGATAACCCCTTGTCCCCTCCCCTTCGCCTACCCCATGGCCCGACTTGCCCGCTTTATCTTCGGTTCCCTGCTGCTCGCTGCCGCCGTCTTAAAATTCTGGCAAATCGCGACCACTCCCACGCCGGCCTCGTGGTCGCTGGCCGGCAATGCTTTCCAGTGGGGCATTCCGGTTTTTGAAACCGTCCTGGCCCTTTGGCTATTCAGCGGAAAAAAGCCGCTGGCCGCGCTCGGGGTCACCACCGCCGGCTTTGCGGTGTTTTCCGGGGTGACCTTGTTTAAATTGTCCCAAGGGGCGACCAACTGCGGGTGCTTTGGCAACTGGGTGGTCCATCCCAAGTACACTTACTGGATTGATATAGCCGCCTTTTTATTGGGTACGGTATCCCTGCTACGAGAACACACCTCCACTCGATGGGGGGCGTGGACACGAGTCGCCCTCATCGGGGTGGTGGGACTCGCGATTGCCACTGGATTATATAACGGGGCCCTTAGCCGGGCTGCGGAGAAAGCCGAAGCCGAGCAAGCGGAGGCGGCGGCAGCCGAAATCAATATTGAATTAAACACCGGCCGCCAATGCTGCCCGTGGTAGTTCGGCAGGGGTTAACCACGAAACACACTTACTACACGAAAGAAACAGAACCAGGAATCGAACCGTTTTTTAAACCACTAATGTTCACTAATACCCACTAATGACCTGAATCCGAAAAGGCGTTTTATCACGGTTTTATTAGTGAGCCTCAGTGTCCATTAGTGGTTAAAACGGATCGAGCGGCCTTGAATTATTTATTTAAAAAACCCCATGATTAAAAAGTATACGCAAGCGATAGGTCCTGCACAATTGAGTCGATTCTGGCGCGCCCGCCTGGGACTCCTCGTTATTTCAGGCGCTTTCGTCTGCGCCTCTGGACTCACGCTCGCCGCCGGGCCGGCCAGTACCCTGCCGACCACGAGTACGTCGTTTGAACAACCCGTCAGCTTCGACCCGCTCCGGCCCGTTTTTAAGGGCACCCCGGCGACCCAGGCCCGGGCCAGCCTTTCCGCCGATGGCAAAACCCTGGAAGTTTCCGCCGGGGACTATCGCACCCGCTTTGATTCACGCACCTCCTGGACCATGCGCTCGGTGTTTTATAAAACCGCCAATATCGATCAGAGCGAAGGCGGGGCCTTTCTTCAATGCGTGCTCAATGAAAACCATGGTCAGGTCGACGCCAGCGGCAAAAAGGTCGATCCGTTTCTCGGCAGCGGCCACCGTCCCGAACAGATCGACCAACTGGTCGTCGAGCTCTACTCCGGCACAAAGCGCCTGAGCCGGGAGGCGGTGGCACCCGGGCTCAAACCGCAGGTCGGCGGCGACACCGTGGTGGTGCGCAAGTTGAGCCGGTTTGTCTCCGCCTATAATGGCCTGCTGATGAAACTCGATTACACCACGGTGATCACGCCCGCCGGGGTCGAGCAGTATGCCCGCCTCACTCCGGGCGACGGGGATATCACGAAGATTAACTTTTTCTATCCGGTGATGCAGATGTACCCGAACGCCACCCAGGATTGGGCGGCGTTTTTGGGCGCCCAAGTGGTCGAGGCCGGGGTGTTTAAGGACGACAACTCGTTCTCGCTCGGCAAGCGCCTGAGTGCGTTTGTCACGTTTAATCCCGAAACCAAAACGGGAATTTATATTTACCATCCGTCCGACTATGCCGGCGGGCAACATAGCATCTGGCACCGTAAAGGTGACAATAAACTATATTTTAAATACCCCCGCTTTAAGTCGGTGGACGATGTGCGCGACTACCGGTTTTTTTTGACGGCGTTCCCCTGCACGGGTCTGACAAGTGAGCCGCCGGCCGAAAGCGCGGGATGGAAAGCGGTGAGCTTACCCAGCGGGGGTGAGACCGCACAATTTTGGATCAAGGAGTAATACAGTTTTTCACCACGAAACACACGGAATACACGAAATAAAGAAGCAAGGAATCGACCGTTCAAGCACTTATCTCCACTGATATAGACTTAAACTGACTCCGTAATCAGTGCCTATGAGTGAGCATCAGTGGTTAACCCCGGATCGCCTCCGCCTTTCGTTCTTTTCGCGGTTATTAAATCCTGATTTTTGCCCACGGAACACACCGAATACACGGATGAACCTCAACCGCACCAATCCCACCCACCCAAAACCTTTTAACCACAGATAGCACAGATAAATACCGAATGGGAATCACCGAGCAGCCCCTTCGGCCGCCCGTCATCCGGTTCGTATCTGTGCAATCTGTGGTTAAATAAACTCCGGTATCCGATTTTCTTCTGTGTAGTCCGTGTCTTCCGTGGGCAACTCGGGTTGGGTTTCTTAATCGAACCGTTCAACCACTAATCAACACTCATAGCCACTAATCCGGGCTGCTTTATTAGTGCCTATCAGTGCCCATCAGTGGTTAACCCCGGATCGCCTCCGATTTTCGTTCTTTTCATGGTTATTAAACCCTGATTTTTGCCCACGGAACACACCGAATACACGGATGAAC
>CAMBUJ010000174.1 GCA_945871005.1 Opitutus sp. GAS368
GACAGGGCCAGCACCGCCAGCGCGGACTTCAGCGCTGGCGTACCGAGTTCCGCGCTCAACAAGTCCAGATAAGCCCCGCGGACAAAAAGCAAAAAATAGCCGCCGGTGGCCGCGATCACCGTGATCACGGACCACAATTCTCGGCGGGAGGGGACAGGCTCAGACATAATGCTCTTTGGTAAGGCGCAAGCGCCCCGCGAGCACAACTCCCAACACCGACCACCCGCGGCCCGGGGCTCTACCGCCCGTGGTCCGGAGCGTGAGCTCAGGGTGGGGCGACAACCCGCGGCAACCCGCCGGCTCAGCGGCCGAGTCCGGCGAGGACGGCCTTGAGCTGGCCGGCGTGGTCCTTGGTGTCGACCTTGGCGATCACCGCCAGCACGGTGCCGTCGGACGCGAACACATACGCGGCGCGGGCCGGCCCTTGGTAGGTTTTACCATACATGGACTTTTCCACGATGGAGTCGGTCGCTCGGGCAAAGGCGTCGGTCGGGTCGCTCGCCAAGGTGTAGGCCAGGCCTTTTTTCGCAGCATACTTCAGGTGCGATCCGCAGGTATCGCGGCTCAGCGCAATCAGTTGGTAGCCCAGCGCGGCGAGTTCGCCAGCGTGGGCGCCCAGCGACTCAGTCTGGCGGTCGCACGAGGGCGTGTTGTTCTTCATGTAGACCGACACAATGGTCGGCCCAGCCAGCAAATCGCGGAAAGCAACTTCGGCGACGGCCCCGTCGCGCACGATTTGCAGGGTGAAGTCGGTCGCGAGTTTCTGGCCGATGGCGATCATGGCGCGGGGGCGATCGGGCGATCAGGGCAACTACGAGGAGTTTTTAGATGTGCTTGGAGTCAGCCTCGTCCTTTTTGACGTAGCCGGATTCCTGACGCTGGTGGTTAACCGCGTTTTTCTTCAGGTAGGCCTGGTAAACGTCTTCGGAGGTCATGCCGAGGGTTTGGGCGAGGGAGACAAGGAAGTGGAACAGGTCAACGACCTCGACCTTGGCGTTTTGCTCGTCGAACTTCTGGTACTTGGCCCACCACTTCCACGGAACGCTGTCGATGAGCTCGGCGGTTTCCTGCTGCATGGCGCGGGTGTAGTTGAGGATCCACTTGGTTTTCTCCTCCTCGGTGGCCGGGGGCAGGGTGACGCCGATGCGCGCGTTGAGGGCCTGTTGCATACGGAAAATTTCTTCGAGCTTGTCCATGGGCGGAGGTTTGGCGGGGCCGGGCCCAAGGATCAAGTGGCAACTGACCCCAGGTCGCATTCCGCGGCCTGGTGGGTGCGGAACGTCCGGGCGGGGCCGAAATTAGCTGTTGCGCCATGGCAACGATCGCGTGACGTTCACCACGTTGTTACCTGCGTTGAGCGCTCCGGCGCCCCGCGATAACACGTCCCTTGCAGCTCCCGCCCTACGCGGTGAGCGCGAGTTTAACCCACAGATAAACAAAGACATGTCAGATAATACCACGTCCGGCAGCACGCCTCCCGAGGCCTCTGCCGCGAACGCTGGCGCACCCGCTGCGCCCGTAGCCGATTGGGGTGCCGATGCCGGCGCCAACCGCGGCTCGGGTCTCGCGCGCGGTAAACGCGTCACGCCCCCGGCCGCTTCGGCCCCCGCCAGCAACCCTGCCGCCTCCGGCACCTACCAACCCTCCGCTGTGCAAGTGCTTAAGGCGGAATCGGAATACCAGAACCCGTTCGCTTCGGCGGACGTCGCTCCGGCCAGTTCTGCTCCTGTCGTCGCCCCGGCCCCGGCCGCCGCGACCCCCGTTGCTCCAGTGGTTGCCAGCAAATCCGCGGAGGCCCCGGCCACCGCTGTTGTTCCTCCTGCTCCCGCCGCCAAGGCTGAGCTCAATATCCTCCCTCCGGCCGACGTGAAGCGCCCTGCCCAAAGCTGGGAGTCCACGCCCGCTTTCCCTTACGAGGGTAAAACCGCTGGTGCCTCCACCGCTTCGGCCGCCAAGCCCGCCGCCCCGCGCGGCGAGTCGCCGCTCGAAGCGGAACGCCCGGTGTTCCGTCCGGTGCGTCGTAGCGAAGTGCCCATGCTTGAGCGTGCGCCCGATGCTAGCGGCAAACCGTTGCCTCGCGAAGATTTCCATAATCCTGGCAATCGCCAGGGTCGCGGCGGCCAAGGCCGTGGTGGCCAGGGTCGTGGCGGTCAAGGCCGCGGCGGCCAAGGTCGTGGGGGTCAAGGTCAAGGCAACCGTGCGCAATCGCGTGACGGCGGCCCGCGCCAGCCGCGCGACGAGCGTGGCCCGATCGCCCCGGGCGCTCCGGCCTCAGGCTCAGCCCCGCTGGCCGGTGGCCAGTCGCAGCCTGTTTCCGGCAAGAAACCCAGCGGCTTGTTCGGCTGGGTCAAAGGCCTGTTCGGCACCGCGCCCGAGCCCGGCAAGCCGTCCCTTCCCGGTGCCCAGCCCCAACAGGGCCAGCCCGGTGAAGGCGGCCCCGATGGCAACCGTCGTCGTCGTCGTCGCGGTGGTCGCGGTCGCTCCGGCGGCGGCGCCCCCCAAGGCGGTCCGAGCGGCCCGCAAGGCGCTAATCCCAACCAGCAGGGCCACGGCCAGGGTCAACCTGCCCATGGCCATGGTGGCGGCGAACATCGCCCGCAGGGCCAAGGCGGCGGTCGTCGTCGCGGCGGTCGCGGCCGCGGTCGTTCCGGCGGCGGCGGTCAAGCCGGCCCCGGCGGCCCGAGCGCTCCGGGCTCCGGCCATCGCCATAATGGCGGCGGCTCCGGCATCCCGCCCGCCGCTTAAGGCGAGTTAAACCTTGCCAAGGGCTCACCGCCCCCACGCATGTTAAAGGCGTCCGTTTCACCCCGGACGCCTTTTTTGCGTCGGTGTTCTTGGGCTCACCGCGACGGCCTGCGGCTCCCCTCTCCGCTGTCCTTCCCGCACTCCTTTTATTCCTCACCTTTAAACTCACTCAGATGTCCGATCTCATCGTTCACGGCGGCAAACCCCTCACCGGCACCATCACCCCTTCGGGCAACAAGAACTCGGTGCTGCCCATCTTCTGCGCCACCCTGCTCACCGACGAGCCCGTGACGTTGAAAAACGTGCCCGACATCACCGACCTCAATAAACTGGTCGCGTTCTTCCAGTCCCAGGGGTCGCAAATCACCTGGAACCGTGAACTGGCCGAGATGCGCGTCTGCCACGCCACCTTCCGAAGCACCCTGGAAAACGACGAGCTGCCCCAGGACATGCGCTCGACCGTTCTGCTCTACCCGGCGCTGCTCAACCGTCTGCGCCAGATCGCCATTCAGGCCAACACCAAGGGCTGTTCGCTGGGCGTGCGCGAAATCGACCCGCACCTGGAAATCCTCTCCGTGCTCGGCGCGATCGTCAACGAGGGTGACCCGCTGGTCATCGCCCTGCCCAAGGGTTTTAAGGGCGCCCGCCACTGGTGCGATTATATGTCGGTGACGGTGACCGAAAACTTCGCCATGGCCGCCGCCCTGGCCGACGGCGAATCGACCCTGATCAACGCCGCCAGCGAGCCCCACGTGCAGGACCTCTGCGCCGCGCTCGTCGCGATGGGCGCGAAGATCGAGGGCCTCGGTACCTCCATGCTCAAGATCACCGGCGTGGACAAACTCCACGGCGCCGAGATCACCATCAACAGCGACTACCACGAGATCGTCACCTTCCTCGCCCTCGGCGCCATCACCGGCGGCGAGGTCCGCGTGACCAAGGCCCTGCCGCACCACTTCGACTTAATTAGCCGCGCCTTCAAAAAGCTCGGTGTCATCATCGAGCACGAGGGCGACACCGTGGTGGTGCGCCGCGGGCAGAAACTGGTTATCGAGACGCCTTTTACGACCAACCTGCTGCCGAAAATCGAGGCCGCCCCGTGGCCGTATTTCTCGGTGGATTTGCTCCCGCTGATGATCGCCCTGAGCACGCGCTGCGACGGCACGATTCACTTTTGGAACAAGGTCTACGAAAACGGTTTTTCGTGGATTCCCGAGTTGGCCAAATTCGGCGCGCACGCCCTGGTGAGCGACCCGCACCGTTTGGTGGTGTTTGGTAACCGTCCGCTGCGCCCGGCCACGGTGGAGTCGCCCTACATCATTCGCGCCGCGGTGGCCCTTTACATGGTGGCGGCGGCGATCCCCGGTGAGTCAGTGGTGCGCCACGCCGAGATCATCAAACGCGCCCACCCCCGGTTTGTGGAAAACTTGCGCACCCTCGGCGCCGAAGTGGAGTGGAAGTAAGAGAATGAATCGGAGCGTTACACAGAGGTCACGAGAGGTCGCACAGAGGTCGTAGAGTCCGATCAAAACATTTCCTTAACGCGTCCAGATTCGCCAACAACATCGCGCATACTTGTGGGCCTCCCTAACCTCTGTGGGCTTGGCTCTGTGCCCTCTGTGTAAACTGCCGTAGAAATCCCCCCCGTATGCCGCCCGCCGCTCCTGATTCATCCAACGACAAAGGTCTTGGTTACCTCGCCTCGACCCTGGCCTCGCCCGTCTCCTCTGCCGAGGCAGCGCTGCGCCCGCTTTCCTTTGCCGACTTCACCGGCCAGCCCAAAACCGTCGAGCGCCTGCAGGTCATGGTCGGCGCCGCCAAGCGCCGCGGCGATCCGCTCAATCACATCCTGCTCTCCGGCCCGCCCGGCCTGGGCAAAACCACCCTCTCGTTCATCCTCGGCCAGGAGATGGGCCGCAACGTCCGTGTGACCTCCGGCCCGGTGGTCGAAAAAGCCGGGGACCTTGCCGGCTTGCTCACCAGCTTGGAGGAAGGCGACTTGTTGTTCATCGACGAGATCCACCGCATCCCCAAGACGGTCGAGGAATACCTCTACAGCGCGATGGAGGACTTCCGCATCGACATCATGATCGACCAGGGCCCCAACGCCCGCAGCGTGCGCCTGTCGATCCCGCGCTTCACCCTGATCGGCGCGACCACCCGCGCCGGCCTGCTCACCGCCCCGCTGCGCTCGCGCTTCACCCTCCAGACCCGCCTCGAATACTACGACGTGACCACGCTGATGGGCATCGTTATCCGCAGTTGCGGACTGCTCAAGGTGGCCATCGACGAGGGCGGGGCCAAGGAGATCGCCACTCGCTCGCGTGGCACGCCCCGCATCGCCAATAACTTGATCAACTTCTGCCGCGACTACGCCCAGGAGCGGGCCAAGGGTAACATCACTCGGCAGACCGCCGCCGCCGCCTTGGAGCTGTTGGAGATCGACGCAGCCGGCCTCGACGAGATGGACAAACGCGTGCTGCGCGTGATGGCAGAAAACTACAAAGGCGGCCCGGTCGGCCTTGGTACCATCGCGGTGGCGGTGGGCGAGGAAGCCGAGACGCTGGAAGAGGTTCACGAGCCTTTCCTAATTCAGGAAGGCTACCTGCAGCGCACGCCGCAGGGCCGCATGTTGACCGCCAAAGGCTACCTCGCCATCGGCCTGAAAACCGCAGTCGGCAGCGGCGGCGATCAAGGTTCGCTGCTCTAGGTCCTGCCGGCAGGCACGCACAAACCCACCGGCAACAACCAACCCATTGTGTTGGTTGTTGCCGGACCAAGGAAGGCTTTGAATTAGCCCGCTTTTCATCTTCTTTTTCGGCTTCTTTTTCAGCTCACTCGCCGCTTTTTTTTCGTATGCGCTTTTTCGCTGTTCCGTTGTTCGCCGTCACCCTCGGCCTCGCGTTCGTGGCTTCGCCGGCTCGCGCCGCCGCACCCGCTGACACCACCCTCACCCCGGCACTCGCTGCTAGCGCCCCCGCCAGCCTGGTCGGCTGGGCCTGGGTGGGCGGACTCACCGAGGCGCAAGCGGTGGTCACCGCCCGCCTCGACACCGCCACTCCTGCACGCCTCGAACTGCTCGCTGCGCAGTCGCCGTCCTCCGCCGCCGCCAACGGGGTCGCACCCGTGCTGACCGCGCCGATGGACGGCGGTACGCTGCACCGTTTCCGCCTCGGCGGCCTCACGCCCGACACGACCTATCGTTACCGCTTCGTCGCGGCCAGCGGCGCTCCGCTCGACGCCGAGGCGCGCTCCTTCCGGACCTTTCCGGCGCCACGGCAGCCTGCCAGTTTTAGCTTTGCGGTCGGCTCCTGCGCCCGCGCGAAAAACTCCCCGGTGTTCGCCGCCGCCGCCGCGCAAGGTGCCCGATTTTTCCTGCACACCGGGGATTTTCACTACGCCGACATCGCTGAAAACCGGGTCGAAGCCTTCCGTGCGGCCTACGACGCCCACCTAGCGGCCCCGCGCCTGCGCACCCTGCTGGCCAACACGCCGCTCCTCTACCAGTGGGACGATCACGATTACGGCCCCAACGACAGCAACCGCACCAGTCCCAGCCGCGAGGCCTCGTTGCGCAATTACCGCGAACTCGTGCCGCATTACCCGCTGAGCGTGGCTGCGGATAACCCCCGCGCCCCAGTAGACCAGGCCTTCACGGTGGGGCGGGTGCGCTTTATCCTCTCCGATTTGCGCAGCGAACGGAACCCGGACGGGAGCCGCATGATGAGTGCAGGGCAAGACGCTTGGCTACGCGCCGAACTGCTCGCCGCACGGGACGCCGGGTGCCCCTTGATTTTCTGGGTGTCGTCGGTGCCCTGGAATGGCGCGCCGAGTAAAGACGATCGCTGGCAAGGCTACCCGGCCCACCGGGCGGAGATCGCGGATTTCATCAAAGCGAACGGCCTGACCGGGCGGGTGGTGATTTTGTCGGGCGATGCGCACATGACGGCGATCGACGACGGGACGAACAGCGATTTTGCCACCGGTGGAGGCGCGCCGATTCGCGTTTTCCAAGCCGGCCCGATTGGCAACCGTGGCAGTTACAAAGGCGGGCCTTACAG
>CAMBUJ010000175.1 GCA_945871005.1 Opitutus sp. GAS368
CGCTCCGCGGCGTAGCGGGACGCCGGAGTCGTTTCGTTTCCGTGTCCGAACGCGCGCCCCGCGCCTCGAAAGCGCTCCGCGCTCCCGCTACGTTTCGCCACCCCCACGCTCCGAGGCGTAGCGGGACGACGTAGTCGTTTCGTTTCCGTGTCCGAAGGCGCACCCCGCACTTCGAAAGCGCTCCGCGCTCCCACTACGTTTCGAACACCCCCGCGCTCCGAGGCGTAGCGGGACGACGGAGTCGTTTCGATTCCGTGTCCGAAGGAGCGCCCCTCGAGCCTCGAAACGCAGTCGGGCTTACTTCGGATTCAACGGGCTGCGCAGCCCGCGCTTGATCGTGCTGGCAGTCGGCTTGTCCAACTTACGCAGGCCCTTGAGCATTTTCTCGAAATCCTTGGGCAGCGGCGCGCGCAGATCCAACACCTTGCCCGTCACCGGATGCTTCACCACCAGGTGCTCGGCGTGGAGCAACATACGGGTGGGCTGGGCGGGCAGGCGCGGACTGGGTTTCCAGCCATAGATCACGTCGCCCAACAAAATGTGGCCAAGCGACTTCATGTGCACGCGGATCTGGTGGGTGCGCCCGGTGTGGATCACGCAGCGCATGAGCGAGGCGAGGTTGCCGCCAAACGTCTCCACCCGTTCCCAATCGGTACGCGCATCGCGCCCGCCGGGGCCTTCGACGATCGCCATTTTGTGGCGCTGGGTGGGGTTGCGCCCGATCGGCTTCTGCAAGCTCCCGCTGAGCAACCCGGGCACGCCGTCCACCAAGGCCAGGTATTCCTTGTGCGAGGTACGGGCGGCGAACTGTTCCGAAATGCCCCGGTGGGCCGCGTCGGTTTTCGCCACCAGCATGATGCCCGAGGTGTCGCGGTCGAGGCGGTGCACGATGCCGGGGCGCTCCACTCCGCCAATCCCGCTCAGCTCGCCTTCGCAGTGCGAGAGCAGGGCGTGCACGAGGGTGTCTTCGCCGGTGCCCGCACCTGGGTGCACCACCATTCCAGCCGCCTTGTTAATCGCGAGGAGGTGTTTGTCCTCAAAGACGACGTCGAGGGGAATATCCACCGCCCGCAATTCGGTGGGTTTGACATCAGGAAAGGTAAAAATGAGTTCGTCGCCCGAGACCACTTCGGCGCTGCGATCGATGACCTTGCCGTTGAGAGTCACCAAGCCGGCGTCGAGCGAACGCTGAAACGCGACCCGGCTATGCTCAGGAAACGCAGTCGCCAGAACCTTGTCAGCGCGGGCACGGGAGGAGTCGGACGGGACGGTGTAACGGGTGTTTTCCATGGAGCGGTTCAGTTATGGGAGATTAGCCGAGCAGATAGCAACCACCGCGCCGCACCTCGTCGGTAAATGAGCCGCGCAAGCGGTCAGCTCTAGGCCCGACCGGTGGTCGGGCCGTGATAGTCCAGGCACGCCAGCCATCCCGACCGGCGGTCGGGGCTACACGCGCAAGCATCAAACCAACCGCCCGATCTCCGCCAGCATGGCCGCACGCATCGCGGCCGGCACATCGGCCACCGCCCAGCCGTTGCCGGCCAGCTGGGCCAGCTCGGCGCGCGTGAACCCCGCCTCGGCGGCGAGCGCGGCGTATTCGCCGTTCAGCGTATTACCAAAAACCAGCGGGTCGTCGGTGCTGATCGTGCAGCGCACCCCCGCCTGCAAGAGCGCGCGCAGCGGATGGGCGGCAAGCGAGGCAACCACCCGGAGTTTCACGTTACTCAGCGGGCAGACATCAAAGGTAACTCCGCGCCCCGCCGCCAAAGCCACCACCGCAGGGTCTTCGATTGCGCGCAACCCGTGCTGAATGCGGGTGGCCCCGAGTTGCTCGATCGCCTCACGCACCCGGTGGGCGCCGTCGAACTCGCCGGCATGCACCTTGGTCACCTTGCCGGCCGCTCGCAGCCGGGCCCAAACCGGCGCCGTCCACGGCTCGGTTGGGGTGGCCTCGTTGCCATGCAGATCCACCCCGGCGAGCTCATCCCAGTTCACCAAGTCATCGATCACCGCCTGCAGCGGGCCGGCGTAGTCGGTGCGGAGCATGCCGGCAAAAAAGCGCACCTCCAGGCCGGGCGGCACGGCTGCGCGCAAGGCGGCCAAAATCTCGCGCGGCGGGGTACCGATAAACCCGCCCACCGGCAGGTGAAAACTCGTCTCCACATAGCGCACGTTTTGCGCGAGGTGTTTTTGGAAAATCGCTTGGCCCGCCTCGTAGTAGCGCTGCGCCGAAGTAAACCACGGCAAAGCGTGGCCGAGGAGAATCCCGTCGAAAGCGGCGAACGACGGGTAGCGGAAATCAGCCGCGTGGAAAGGTGGCGGCGACGGGTATTTAGCCGGCTGCCAGACGTGGAGCAACTCGTAGGGCAACGCCCCCTCGATGTGCAGGTGCGTCTCGGTCTTGGGCAGTGCTTGTATGAAATCCATAAAGGAGTTTTGCCCACGAAACCCACGAAATGACACGAAATTTAACATCCCATATCTGAATGGGTTTCGTGTCCTTTCGTGGGTTTCGTGGGCAACAAATCAGTAGCGGGTAGCGAGTCGCGAGTAGTGGCTAGCCCGAGCCGCATTCCGGACTTCGCGAGCCTTCGGATCGACTTCGCGGTTAACAACTCCGCTTCCGCCGTTCCGACTTTTCGTGTTCTTTCGTGTCCTTTCGTGGGCTAAAAACTCACTTCTTCCCGAGCAGGTAATCGGGGTTCAACTTGTGCAGCGACTTCGGCACAAAAATGCCATCCTTGCGGATGAGTTTGCCGTCGAACCAGACCTCGCCGCCACCCCACTCCGGGCGCTGGATGTTGACCATGTCCCAGTGAACCTGGCTCTTGTTGCCGTTGCCCACGCCTTCGTAGGCCTGGCCGGGGGTGAAATGGAAGGAGCCGGCGATCTTCTCGTCGAAGAGGATGTCGCGCATCGGCTCGAGGATGTGCGGGTTAAACCCGAGGGCGAATTCGCCGATGTAGCGCGCGCCCGGGTCGCTGTCCAAAATCTCGTTGAGGCGCTTGGTGTTGTTGGCGGTGGCCTCGACGATTTTACCCTTTTTGAAAACCAGGCGGATGTTGTCGAAGGAGGTGCCGAGGTAAACGGTTGGCGCGTTATAGGAAATGACGCCCTCGACGCTGTCCTTGACCGGGCAGGAAAACACCTCGCCGTCGGGGATGTTGTGGCGGCCGCCGCAGGTGCGCGAGCCGATGCCCTTGATCGAAAAACGCAGGTCGGTGCCCGGTCCCTTGATGTGGACCTGGTCGGTTTTGTCCATGAGCGCCTTGAGCGCGTTCATGCCGGGGATCATCCGGCCGTAGTCGAGCGTGCAGACCTTGAAATAAAAGTCCTCGAACGCCTCGGTGCTCAGGCCGGCCTGCTGGGCCATGGCGGAGGTTGGCCAGCGCAGCACGACCCACTTGGTCTTGTTCACCCGGTGGTCGAGGACCGGCTTCATCAGCTTGGAGACGAGCTGCACGCGCGAGGACGGGATGTCGGAGTTTTCGAAAATGTTATCCGAGCCGCGCAGGGCGATGTAGGCGTCCATCTTCTGCATGCGGGCGAACTCGACCTCGACCTGAGGGGCGTACTGGGCCTCCTCGGCACCGAGCATGAGTTCGCGGGTAACGCGGGCGCGGTGGAGGTTAACGTAAGGGTGGGCGCCGAGGGCGCGGGTGGCGCGGATCAGGGCGATGACCACCGCCTCGGGCACGTCGAAGGCGTCGATGAGGACGCGTTCGCCCTTTTTGAGTTCGCAGGAAAATCCGGTGAGGCCCTCGGCCAGTTGGGTGTAACGGGTATCGGTGATCATGGAGTGGGAAAAGCGAATGCCGCGCGGGGCGTGCGCCCGCAAGAGTGAAACCCGCCGCTGCGCACGCTCGGGCTTGGGTGCCGAAGTGGCTCTGAGCGTGAGCGCAGGGTGCCCGGCCTCCGCCTCGTTCTCGTTCGCTTACTCATTCTCGTTCTCGATTCCGACTTCCGCCTTCCGAATGCCGCCCCGGGGGCTCAAGCCCGGAGCCACCTCCGAGAAATCCCACGCTCACGCCCAGCGTGCATGCTGAAGTGGCTCTGAGCGTGAGCTGCTCAGGGTGTTTAGCCAGTGGTAGTGGCGCCCCGTGAAACCAGTCTTGAACACGGCTCCACTCACTCCTCGCCCCCCTTGACCCCGCCACCGGCTACGGTCGACACGGCCGGCGGGGAGACCTCCACTGCCACCAACTGGCCGCTGTCTAACTTCACGAGGCGATCGGCGAGATGGAAATACCGGTCGTCATGGGAAATAACGAGGACTGCCTTATGCCGAGCACGCAGCTCAGGGAGTAAGCGGTTGTAGAAAACCGCCTTAAAAACCGGGTCCTGGTCGGAGGCCCACTCGTCAAAAAGATAAAAGGGGCGGTCTTCCAAATAGGCCGTCAACAAGGCGAGCCGCTTGCGCTGGCCCTGCGACAAGTCCGTGGTCGAAAGCGCCCCATTCTTGATCTTCACCTTGTGATCGAGTTGCAACTCGGTGAGGTAGGCACTGGCCCTCTCCTCCAGTCGGCATTTGTCCAAGCCGAGAAACGAATCGAACAAATAGAAGTCGGCGAAGACCGCCGAAAACAACTGGCGATAATGGTCGCGATTGTGCTCGTCGATCAACTTACCGTTGAAACGGATCTCACCCTTGGCTGGCGGATAAAGTCCGGTGATGATCTTGGCCAAGGTTGATTTCCCGCTGCCATTGCCGCCGACCAGAAAGACGATTTCGCCCGGGGAAAAAACCAGATTGACCGGCCCGAGGGTGAACGTGCTGTCCTCGTTTTCGCGCCGATAGGCATGACTGATGCCGATCAGTTCCAGTCGATTCATTCCCGCCGGTGCGCAATTAGGCCCGGGCACACTGAGGTCGCTGCACCGCTCGGTGAGTGAAAGCCCCACTTTCTCGATTTTCTGCAACGCGATTTGCGCCCGCCCAAACACCGGAAAAACAAACATGATGGCCGCCAGCGGCCCCATTAGATAAAGCGTCACCACCACATACCCAGTCATCGCATGTTCATTCACCCCCTCCAGTTTGGGCATGAGGAACAAAATCACCCCGATTAGGGCGAAGAACAAAAACTGGCTCCAGTTTTGCGCCAGAGCGAAGCGGGTCTCGGCCGCGACATTGTGCCGTCGGTACTCATCAGTGGCAGCCCGCACCCCGCCGTGGAGAAACTCGTTGCGCCGGTGCCGGTGCAACTTGAGCTCCTTGATCCCCTCGGTGAGGGCACGAAAATGACTAAACAAACGGTCTTCGGCCTCGCGCGCCGATTTGAGCATGGAAAACCCACTGTGAACCAAAACGCGGTAGCCCACCGCCCCGAGCAGAATCAGCACGGAAACGATCAAAAGCATCTGGAGTGAAAGCCAACCGAGATAGATCGCCCCTCCCAGTAGCACGGCCGTGTTGACCACAAAGGACGGAATTATCCGCATCGCCTCGGTTATGCTCATCACATCCTCGGTCAAGGCCACCATCAGCCGGGCCGCGCCAATTTCCTCCAATTGCCGCAAGGGGACACCGAGGATTTTCTCCACCAAATCGTGGCGCAGGTTGGCGGTGCTCATCTGTGCGAAACGGGTGAGCGTAACCTGGGCAAGAAAGTGGGCCATTAAGCGCACGATTCCCAGCAGCACAAACCCCCCGACCAGCGCGGTGCTCGCCGTCAACGCCCCGGAGAGCACGGTGTTCACGAGCGCAATCAGGCCGGCATTACAGCCTCCGGCCACCAGGGCAATCAGTGCGGCCAGCAGCATCGTCCGCGGTGAATACCGAAAGAAAAATCGGAGCAGTTTCATGATAGGGAGGCGGCCTCGGCATTAAGTTGATCGAGCTGGGCTTTTAATTCCTTGGCGGCGAGGCGGACTTGGGGCTCTTCCAGCAGGCTCTCGTGCAGCCCGGGAAGAACTTTAACCGTGATGCCGCCCTTGGCGTAATCGGCCCAGCCGCAGAGCGGGTCGTAATTGCAATCAAAGGGGTGCCCCAAGGTGCGCAGCAGGGTGACATTGCCGTGGTATACCCCGGCGCAATGCTGCCCGTTGGCCCGCACATGGGCCGACCAGAGCGCATGGTCCTCAATCGGCACGGTGGACAAATCAACCTGCGTCTCCACGTCGAAACCATCGGCGGAGCCGCCCCGGGTGAGCAACTTCCCTAGGCGCCGCTGCAGCATCTGGAATTTCCACCGCAGGAAGCGCAGCTGCTTGACCCGGCCCCACTTCACAAAGCCGATCAACCAATGAGTCAGGTTGAGGATAAATCGCCCCACGAACAGAGGCGTGATCGTCGTGCAATCATAGCTGCTGTTGGGCGGCGAAGAGTTAAACAACACCAACAGGTCCACGCGCTGGCCCTGGTCCATCAACATCCGTGCCATTTCGTAGGCGATATTACCGCCAAAGCAGTAGCCCCCCAGCAGGTAAGGCCCCTCGGGCTGAAAGGCCCGCAGATCGCGCACATACGATTCCGCCATTTCGGTGATCGTCAGCGGGGTGGCCGGACGCGCGCGGAAGGCATAAATGGGCTGATTATCACCGAGGTGCCGGGCGAGGTTGGCGTAGCCCCACATCATCCCCCCGCCCACCCCGTGGACGAGGAACAGCCGGGGCCGGTTGCCCAGCGGCTGAATCTCAACCCAGGGCGACCATTCGCCCCCTTGGCGCAACTGGCGGGCCGCGGCGATGTAGGTCGCCAATCGCTCCACGGTGGCGTTGCGCAGCACCGATTCAATCGGCAGGCGCACGCCCGTGCGTTTCTCGACTTCGGTGAACATCACCGCGCC
>CAMBUJ010000176.1 GCA_945871005.1 Opitutus sp. GAS368
TACGAAAGCTTGAGAATCATATCGTCGCCGCCGCTCGGCCTTGGTCCACACCCTCGGCTGTTTCCTCTCTTATCCACGACTGGCTTGCCGATAAGGTAAACTTTGGCGTTCTAGCCTAAAGTCTAAAACCACTTAGCTATTGGTATAACCCTCGGAGAACTGTTATTGCAGCCCGGAGGTCAGGTTTTGTTGGGCGGAGGCCGGGTTTTCCAGACCGGAAGCACGCGCTTGAAGCTCGGAGGTGCCCGACTCAGGCACCGGCATAAATCAGGTTACGATTGGGCTACGATTTATCGGCGCGATCAGGTACACCCGATTTCCACCTGATTATGAGCATGATGTGAATCAACCAATCCGGCCGCGGCCGACTTCAGCTTTACCCCGTCTGTTCCGATAAGAGGAGGCCATGCCTACCCCTACGCCTGCCGCCCGCTCCCGCCAGCCCGCCTCGATTAAGCTCCAGCTCTTCGTCGGCATGGCCGTGATCGCGGTGGTGATCATGGCAACCAGCTTGTGGAATACCGCCGTATCGTGGCGGGTGGCTCAAGACGCCGAACACCTCCAGGGCCAGGTGGAAACCCAGACGAAACCGGCCACCGATATGCTCAAAGAGGTCCAGTCAGTGGGCGTGGTGGTCGGTTACTACACCCGCACCCAAACCCAGCAGGACTACACCGTAGCGGCGAAGCAGTTTACCGCATTGATTCAACACGTGGAGGCGCAGAATCAGGCCATGGCCGCCGCCCCCGAGTCCGAGGCGGCCGCGTTTTTGACCACCCTCACCCCGTTGATTCACGCCTGGAGCGTCGCCTTTACGGACGTTTCCAAGGAAGTGGAAATCTCCAACCGCTCCGTGCGTGGCCTTGGCTCCCAGGCCTCCCTGCTGTTCGCCAGTTTCATGCAGCAGTTCAATGTCGAGGCCCTGCCCGAGGGCGTCGATCGGGTGGCCGTGCGGCAGATGATCCAGGCGGCCTTCCTCAAGCTCGGAGAGCTGCAAAACGCAGTGCTGCTGACCTACGCGGCCCAGGATCCGATCTACGCCGAAAAGGCCTTGCCGACGTTCCAGCGCCTCAAGGCCGAATTTGATGCGATCCGTGCCACGCTTCCCGCAGGCGAGACCAAGGATTTCTACGACGAGGTGGCCAGTTCGCTCACGGATTTTGGCGATGAAATCAAGGATCTGCCGCGCAGCTACCGGCGCCGGATCGAAAAACTCCACGAGCTCGACCGGCTCGGTCAGGCGATCAACCAGGCGATCACTCCGGTGCTCGACCGGGGCATGGAAACGACTTTGCGCACCGTGAGCACCACCAACGAGAACAGCCATGGTTTGGTGAAGCGGTTAGCGATACTCGCCGGGGTCATTCCGTTGGCCGCCCTGCTCCTCGGGCGACTGCTCAGCCGACGGATCATCCGGTTGTTATCTGGGGTCTGCACACGCTTGTCGGCGGCGGCGGAAAAAACCACCGCGATGGCGAGCCAGGTTTCCACGGCTAGTGGCCACTTGGCCGAGGGCGCCAGCCACCAAGCGGCGGCCTTGGAGGAAACCAGCGCCTCGGTGGAGGAACTCTCCAGCATGACCAAACGCAACGCGGAGAGCGCCGGCACGGGCCGGCTCGCGGCGTCGAAAACCCTCGAAGCCGTTCACCACTGCACCGAAGAGATGACGCAGATGGACCAGGCGATGCGCGAGATCGGGTCTTCGTCGGCCGAAATCGCCAAAATCAACAAGACCATCAGCGAGATCGCCTTTCAGACCAACATCCTGGCGCTGAATGCGGCCGTTGAGGCAGCGCGCGCCGGCTCGGCGGGGGCGGGCTTTGCGGTGGTGGCCGACGAGGTGCGGGCATTGGCGCAGCGCAGCGCCGAGGCGGCCGAGGCCACCGCCGTCAAAGTCGGCGAGGCCACCCGACGGAGCCAGCAGGGCATGGCGGCGGCCGGCAAAGTGGCCGCCCGGCTCGACCAAATTTTAACTCATGCCAAGGAGGTCAACAGTCTGGTGGACAGTATCGCCACCGCCTCCGCCGAGCAGAGTCAGGGACTCGCCCAGATCGCCATCGCATTGGCCCAAATCGACACCATCACCCAGTCGAATGCGACCGAAGCCGATCACACCGCCGGGGCGGCCCGCGCGTTCGATCAAGAGACGGTTCAGATCGGGGAAATCATCAAGGATCTGCAGGTGCTGATCGGCCAGCCCGTCGGCCAGAGGAGCTAAATTCGCCCCCTATCCTAACGATTAAAACCCCAGCCGGATTCACCACGAAACACACCAAAGACACGAAAGAAAACACCACGGAATCGCGTACCTCCGCACCCTTCCGCCTTTCGTGTCCTGGGTGTGTTTCGTGGTTAAAACCTCAGCGGCTTCCTCCTTGGGCGCCATCTCCGTTGCCCTTCCTTCGCATTAAACCCGCGGGGCTGCCCCAACCGGGTGTTTACTCGCTGCCCCCCCCGGGTTCGGCCTCGGTCCGGCCTGCTCTGCGGCCCGACCGAGGAGTTACAGTACTTCTATCGGGTCACGCCCCCCTGCCCTCAACGACGGCTGGCGCGGCGGCGCACCACCGCCAGCACCAGTCCCAAGCCGCCCGCGATCGCCGCATAAGTCGAGGGCTCAGGAATCGGCGAGGTGCCGTTGGTCAACAGGCTGAGCTGGCCACCTTCGACCAATTCGTCGCCATTCGGATAATGCGCCTGGGTATCGGCCAGGAGCACCTGGGTGCCTTCCACATACCAGGAGGCATCGGCAAACAGGCTGGTCACGTCGATGATCCCCGAATGCTCCTCATCCAGACTGAAGGGCGCAGTCGGAGTGAGGAAACGCGCCTGGTCCGACTCGAAGATCTGCTCCGCGGCGGCGGGATTGTTCAAATCAACCGCCCAGGTCTTGGCGATGTAGGCGTCGTTGCCCGGATCTTCCTGGATGTAGACTTTGCCGTCCTCGCCGACGGTCAGGTTGTCGAATTTCCGCGCGATCGCGCCGTCCTTGCCCGTGAGGTTGACGCTATCGAGTACGAGGGAAACCTCACCGCCGGTGAAGGTGCTATCGGAGAAATCGACCTTGTAGAGCTTGGAGCTTTGGGTAATGCCATCGACGGTCGCCCCGGTGGTCACAAACACAAAGGTGTTGGCGTCGACCCAAGCGCTGTCCTCAGGACGGGCAAATTCGGTCACCCCGGCGGCGACGGCGGCCGTTTGCTGGGCGGCTCCGGTGGCGTTGGTGTTAATGGCCTCGGTGGTGAACGTGCCGACCGCACCGTTGGCGTTGGTGCCGACGGTGTTTTCCTTGGCGATGCCCGCGACCTTGATGCCGGAGTGGGTGCCGTTGGCCAGGCCGGCGCGTTCGACGGCGTTGCCCGTGTTGGTCTTGTCGCCCACATAAACGTAGACTTGGCCAGGGGTGGCGTCATCGGTGCCGATCACCACCGTTTTGTCCCCGGAGAACGGGTTGGCGACGGCGTTTTCCCAGGACAACTTGCCGAGTTTGGGCAACTCATAGGCGATGCGGGCCTCGGCGCCGGTAGCGACGAAACCAAACACCTTACCCTCGGGCCCGGTTTCCTCGCCGCTCATAAAAATGCGGTCCGTGGTGCCCTTGCCGGAGGCCGTGTTGTGGAAGGCGCTCGCCGACGGCAGGTCGGCCGAGCACAGGCGCGCGATCGCGTAGGCGGTCCTCGGGGTTTCCCAGGTGCTGCCGTTCCAAGTCTTCACGTCGGTGGCCAGATCGCGACCGGCGGTGACCGCCAGGGTGTTTTTGTTGATGGTCCATTCGGAGACGAAGGCGCCCTTGGCTCCGTGGGCCCGGTCGACGCCGGCGGTAGGTTGGAGCTCATGGCTCATCAACACGGTGATCGTGCCGTTGCCATTGTCGTAAGCGCCGAGACCGTCGGGAATGCCGACCATTTTGTAGCCGCCGACGCTGTCACCGACGGTGAGCAGGGAGGTGGACGACCAGCCCGAGGTGGTCGGGGTGAGGTAGGAAGAGGCCGAGGAGCTCGGACCGGTGTATTGGGCAAACGCAGCCGTGGCGGAGGCCAGGGCGGCGGCGAAAACGAGGGAGGCGCGTGGTGTCATAGGAGGGATGGTTCGGAAGACGGCACTACTTATAGCCCTTGATTGTTAACTTCTTAAGACGACTGGGTGACAACGCTGACACGTTGTCGTTACGGCCCGCGCAATCCGGCGCCGGGCGCACCGGCCCACGAGCCCAAGCCGGTTGCCCACGAAACACTCGAAATATCACGAAAGAAAAACCCGGAGCTTCGCCTGAAGTCCGTTTATTCCGACTTTCGTGTCATTTCGTGTAGTTCGTGGGCAAAACCTCCTTCGCTTCTTGCGTGGGCTCCGGGTGTTCCGTGGGCCCCTCCTCCGTCATCAAGGCAGCTGTTTTTCTTTAAAAAACCGAACGATCAACCCCGGCGCCTCCGCCGGGTAGCTGTGACCGCCCTCATGCACCCAGGTCACCACCGGAGCGCTTTTCGCCGACGCATAAAGCGTGCATGACGCGTCCCCCGGCCATGGCTCGCCACTGCCGCAGCCGTTGAGTTTACGCACCATTTGAATCGTGCGTTCTTGCCAAGCGAATTTCACCAGCGGATCGGCCTTGCCCGCAAGGTGCAGCACCGGCTTCGGCTCCGTGGGAAAACCGCCCAGCGCCGGGATCGCCGCCACTGGCGCGAAGGCCGCAAACTCCCCGGCCCGCCGTGCCCACAACAGGTAAGTAAAACCGCCGCCGTTGGAATGCCCGGTCGCGTAAATCCGCTTCGCGTCGATCCCCGGCTTCTGGCGAACGCTTGCGAGGATCGCGTCAACCAAGGCCAGATCGCGGTCGCCTTGGGCGCCCGCCGTCATTTGCCAGCCGTTGCGCGTGCCCTCCGGATCGGTGAGCAGGCCGGGGGTTTTGAGCCCTTGCGGATAAATCACCAGCGCCTCGGGCCAAACGTCCTGCAACGCAAAGCTGCGGGCCGCCTGCGCCATCGACCCGCCGTGCCCGTGGAAAGCCAAAATCACCGGTATACCGCCGGGGCTGCCGGTTTTCGTCGGGCGAAAAATCAACGCCTCGCGCTGCACGCCATCGACGCTCCACGTGCGGGTTTCCGACACCCCGCCAGCTCCTGCCTTATTCGAACCCGCACCCGCAGCGATAACGAGCACACAGGCCAGCCCGATCCACCGCAGTAAACAACGTCCGAGTAGGCTGAGTGCTTTCATGCCACTGAAGACGCCGCATCGGCCGCCAAGTAACATTCGGCCCAAAAAATTAGCCAACGGGCTGATTAAACCCGGATTCTCCCTGGAATTCCTTACCCGCTCGGGCGGTGTGGGTTGTTCACCCATCGACTATCCCGCATCCGGACTGAAACACCCCGTCAGCCCCATGTTCAGAAGAACCCCGTTTCCGGTCAGCTGAACTCCGGAACGTAGCGAGATCGCGCAGCGATTTTGATGCCGAACTCGAAACGACTCCGTCGTCCCGCTAACGCAAACGATCACGCCCGCGCCCAAGCCGGTTGCCCACGAAACACACGAAATATCACGAAACGAAAACCCGGAGCTTCGCCTGAAGTCTGTTTATTCCGCCTTTCGTGTCATTTCGTGTGTTTCGTGGGCAAAAATCCGCCGCCGCCCTCACCCCTGAATCGCCAACCGCGTGTCGCCGGCCTCGTCCCGCGTTAACAGCCACTCGGTCACCGTGATCTCCGCCAAAAACGCCTCGTCGTGGCTCACCAGCATCATCGCACAGGGGCAATCCGCCAGCGCATCCTCCAAACAGCGGATCCCGGGCAAATCCATGTGGTTGGTCGGCTCATCCATCACGATCAAATGCGGGCCGCGCACGATGCCGATCGCCAGCAGCAGTTTCCTCACCTCGCCCGGACTGGGCAGAGCACTTTCCAACAACCGCCCCGGCCGCGAACCGAGCCGGCTGATCGTCGTCATCACCCGCCCGCGTTCGTCGTTGGGCAGGCGTTTGATCGACTCCAGCAGCGCACAGGAATCCTCGGCGGAGATTTCCTGCGGCACGCTGACCAACTTCTCGGCCGGCAACTGGAGATGCGCGAGCAGGTGGCGGATCAGGGTGCTTTTGCCCAGCCCGTTGGCTCCAGTCAGCGCGATGCGGCTGGTGCCGCCGATTTCCAGATCGGGAAAAAACAACTGGCGCCCGCCACCCAACGGCAGGCTGCCGGCCGGCAGGCGCAGCAAAAAGTCCCGCGGCATGTAGGAGGCGCCATCCACCCAGATGCCGGTTTCATAGCGTTTGCGCAGCGTGGTCTCGGCGCGTTGCGTGGCCACCTTGCCCGCCTTCTGGTTCATCTGCGCGACCATTTTCCCGGCGTAGGCGTCTTTGCCGGACATCTTGGCCAAATTGCGCTGCGCCCGGCCGTCGTGGTCGTGGGCGGGGATTTTGATTTGTTTGGAGCCGCGCGAAGCAGCCGACTTCTGGTCGGCGACAACCCGGCGACGCTGGGCTTCGGCGTGGAGACGATTTTCAGTGCGGCGCAGGGCATCGTCGGCGCTGCGGGCGGCCTTTTCGTCGTTGTCCTGTTGCTCCATCGCCTCGGTCACCCCGCCGGGCCGCAGCACGGCGTCGGGCGGATCGATGATCAAACACTGGGTGCAAAGCTCGTCCAAGAGCGCGCGGTCATGGCTCACCAGCAGGCCGATTCCGTTAAACTCCGTGAGGGCCTGCTGCAGCAGGCGGCGCGCCGCGGCGTCGATGTGGTTGCTCGGCTCGTCGAGGGCGAGCACGGCCGGTTCGCGCCAAAGGGC
>CAMBUJ010000177.1 GCA_945871005.1 Opitutus sp. GAS368
CCAAGCCTGCCCCCGCCGCTAAGTCCGCCGCCCCGATCCCCAAGTCGAAAACCCCGCCCCCCGCCGTGCAAAATCCCCTCAAACCTCTGGTCAAAAGCGTCGACTCCAAGGCTGTCACCTCGGACAAGCCGAGTTCCACCAAGTCGCAAGCCCGTGACGACCTGCGCAGCCGCATCTTGCAAAAGAAAGGCCCGATCCGCCCGATCGCCTTCTCGCTCGATGAAATCCGCGAGATCGCCAAAACCACGACCAAACAGGAAGAGGAGCTCAAGGCGGCGACCACCAAAGTCCCCACCAAGACCACCAAGCTACTGAACGCCGATAAACTGGTCAAACCGGCCCAGCCCAACCACATCAAGGCGGCCTCACTGGCTGACATCCTTGGCTTCAACCCGAAGAAAAAACAAGTGGCCGTGGACGAAACCGACTCCATTCCGGAAAAGTTCCGCCGCTACTACAAGCTGCTCATTGAGCTGCGCAACCACTTGACTGGCCAGATCGACACCCACTCCGAGGAAACCCTCAAGCGTTCCTCCAAAGACGACGCCGGCGACCTCTCCAGCTACGGTCAACACATGGCCGATGCCGGCACCGACACCTTCGACCGCGACTTCGCCCTCTCGCTGGTTTCCTCCGAGCAGGAGGCGCTCTCCGAGGTCGAAGCCGCCATCAAACGCATCAAAGACGGAACGTACGGCATTTGCGAAAACACCCAGAAACCGATTCACAAGGATCGCCTGGTTGCCGTGCCCTTCACCCGCTACTCGGCCGAAGCCCAGAAGGACATCGAGAAAAACCGCATGCGTTCGCGCACTCAGGCCGGCTTGTTTGGCGAAATGGGCGAAGAGGGTGCGACCCTCAGCCCTGGCAGCGGTGGCGACGACGGCGACGAATGAGCCGCCCCGACCTCCCGTCTTTCGCCCCCCGCCCCTCGCCCGTTCTCCCCTTGGATGCCCCGTCACCGGCCTCCCGTTGGCAGCGCATCCAAGGCTATCGGCTGTTCTGGTGGCTGGCGCTGGCGGTGTTCGGACTCGACCAGTTCACCAAGACGTGGATCGCCCTCACGATCCCGTTCGACGGGGATCATTATCACACGCATCCCGTCACCGTCATTGATGGTTTTTTTTACCTAATCCATGTGGGCAACACCGGGGCGGCCTGGAGTCTGTTTACCGGCCAAACCACCCTCTTGGCCCTGCTCGCCTTGCTGACCCTGGCGGGCATTTATTATTGGCGGCAGGCCTTGGAGCTGCACCTCCGCCCGGTGCAACTCGCCTTTGGGCTACTCTGTGGCGGGGTGATCGGCAACTTGCTAGACCGCGTGATCCACGGACACGTGATCGACTTCATCGACCTGCATTTCGGCGACTACATTTACCCCACCTTCAATGTGGCCGACGCCGGAATTTGCATCGGGGTAACGATTTACCTGATTCACTCCCTGCGGCAAAGCCCCCAGCCGAACGCGAAAGCGTGAGCGTGAGCGGCCAAACACGCCTGGCCGCCGTTCACGGTTTTGACGGACGGCCCTCAACCGGCTGAGACTCGCGTACACTGCGCCGGCGCGTACCCCGCAGCCATTTTTCAAGTTCTACCACGGCCAAGGCGGCCGCGGCCACGCCGACAATCCGCAGCCAGGAATCGGCGGCGATCGGCGCGGTGCGAAACAGCCGGTTCATCACCGGAGCGTAGGTGAAGAGCAGTTGCGCCCCCACCATCGCCACCGCCCCAAGCAGCGCCCAGGGGTTGGAAAACCAACCAATCGCGAAAACCGACCGGTGCAGGGAGCGGCAGCTAAACAGATACGCCACTTCCACGAGAACGATAACATTGACCACCGCCGTGCGGGCGGCGGCAGCTGAGGCTCCGGCGGTGCGCGACTCCCAAAAAAACAGCCAAAAGGCCCCCGCCACCATAATTGCCGAGACCAAACCGGTGCGGAATACCAATTCCTGAGTGAACAGGGGCCGCTTTGGATCGCGGGGGGGGCGAGCCATCAGGTCTGGCTCCTTCGGCTCAAACACCAGCATCAGGCCGAGTAAAATCGCGGTCGTCAGGTTCACCCAAAGAAAGTGCACCGGCAACGCAGGCAACGCCGTGCCCAGCAGCACGGCGGTGAGCAAGACGAGGCTCTCCCCCAGGTTGGTCGGCAGCGTCCAGACGATAAACTTGGTCAAGTTGTCAAAAACCCCGCGCCCCTCCTCCACCGCGGCGGCGATGGAGGCAAAGTTGTCATCGAGCAAAATCATCGCCGCCGCGCCCTTGGCCACGTCGGTGCCGGTCACCCCCATGGCAACCCCGATGTCGGCCTGCTTGAGCGCGGGCGCGTCGTTGACCCCGTCGCCGGTCATGGCGACGACGTGACCGCTGGCCTGGAGCGCCCGCACCAAGCGCAGTTTTTGCGCCGGATCGATGCGCGCGAAAACGGCGGTGCGCTCGGCGATCGCCGGCAAGGCCTCGTCGTCGATCTGCGCGAGCTCGCCTCCGGTTAACGCCACCAAACTGCCGTGTTCGACCCGCCCGCGCAGCCCGATTTGTTCGGCAATGGCGCGGGCGGTGATGAGGTGGTCGCCGGTGATCATCTTCACGGCAATGCCCGCCCGCTGGCACTGGCGCACCGCGGCGATGGCGGCGGCACGCGGCGGATCAATCATGCCTTGCAACCCGATAAAGGTCAGCCCGGCGGCCACGTGGGAATGCTCCAGCCGGACATGGCTTTCATCAACTGGCCGCCGCGCCAGCCCCAGCACCCGTAATCCCCGCGCCGCCATGGCCTCGGCGGCGCGATGCACCGCCGCGCGATCCAGCGGCACCAGCGTGTCGTTTTCCCCGAGCGCTTGGCTGCACCGTTCCAAGAGTCGTTCAAGCGCCCCGACTTTGTAAATCATCCGGCCGGCGCGCGCTTGGTGCAGGGTGGCGCGAAACATATGGCCGGACTCGAAGGGGATCGAGTCGAGCACAGGAGTGGCGCGGTGGACTTCGGCATGCACAAGCCCTCCCTTGGCCCCGGCGACGAGCAGCGCGGCCTCGGTCGGGTCGCCCTGCACGCGGATGCGCGTGCCTTCGAGCACGATCTGCGAATCGTTACAGAGCACTCCGGCAAGCAGGCACTCAGCGAGCGCGGGATGTTCACGCATCTCCAAGCCCGCCCCTCCCCAGCGCAACTCACCGGCCGGCTCGTAGCCTGCCCCGGTCACCTCGTAAAGACGCCCGCCGGCAAATACCTCCCGCACCGTCATTTGATTTTCCGTCAGCGTGCCAGTCTTATCCGAACAGATCACGGTGGTGCTGCCCAGGGTCTCGACGGCGGGAAGTTTGCGGATGATTACCTGCCGGCGGGCCATTCGCGCCACCCCGATGGCCAGAACAATGGTCACCGCCGCGGGCAAGCCCTCGGGGATCGCGCCGACGGCAAAGGCCACCGCCGGCATGAGCAGCTCCAAGGGCGCCTCCCCCCGCGTCAGCCCCACCGCCACCATCACCGCGCTCATCCCCAGAATCACCACCAACGACACCCGGCTAAATTGGGCAATTTTACGGGTCAACGGGGTGGACAACTCCACTGCGGAGGAAATCAACTGGGCGATCCGGCCGGTTTCGGTCTGTTCGCCGGTGGCCCAGACCACACTCTCCGCCTGACCGGAGGTGACCAGAGTGCCGGCGTAGGCGAGGTTTTTGCGCTCGGCCAAAATCGTGGCGTGGGCGAGCGGATCGAGGTGTTTGACCACTGGGCTGGATTCGCCGGTGAGCGCCGATTCATCGACCTGCAAATTACGCACGTGCAACAGGCGCAAATCCGCGGGCACGCGGTCGCCCGGGTGCAAGAGCACAATATCACCGGGCACCAGTTGGGCCGAAGGGACCCGTTGGCGTCGCCCGTCGCGCCGCACGGTGGCTTCAGTGGTCACCATCCGGGCCAGCGCGTCGATGGCTTTACCGGCTTTGGACTCCTGAATGAAACCGACCACCGCGTTGATCAAGACCACGGCAAAAATCACCACCGAATCCACCACCTCGCCGAGCAGCGCCGTCAGCGCGACCGCTACCAAGAGCACGTAGACCAGCGGCTGGTTAAACTGGTGCACCCACGTCCGCCAAGCCGGGGTGCCGGCACTGACCCGGACCTGATTCGGGCCGAACCGCGCCTGCCGCTCGAGCACCTCGAGGGCGCTCAGGCCGACCAAAGGAGTCACCCGGAGCAAGCGGATCACCTCGTCGGCTGCAAGGTGATGCCAGACTGGTTCGGCCGGCGGCACGGGCGGTGACTCCTCCGGATGACGAGGCCCGAACCGCGTTGGCAGCCAGCTGCGAAAACGATGGAAAATGGAGAACATAGGTTATCAAACCGAACCGCCACCACCACCCGCGATGCCGCGAAACCCGTGCTCAATCCAGCGACACCGCCCCCCCGGCCAATTCACCGAAAGAGATCACCCGAACCCCCGGGGTATTCGCGAGGTAGGCGGCAGTTTCATGTAAGACATCGATAAAGGGGATCACCGGTTCACCGGCCTCGAAATACTCCCACCAGTGGGTCACCAACACAGTCAGGCCCTGCGCTTCAACCTGACTGCGGATGGCCGGCAAAATCGACGCCACAGGGCGGTTACGCGAGAGCAGGCAGCCGGGGTGAGACAGCAGCGCGGTGCCCCCGACCCGCCAATGGGGAACGCGGCGGGCCTTTTTCCAGGCGTAGTGGGGCAACCAGGCCCGCGGTTGCCGCCCCCACTCGAACCAGCCGGTCGAAACCACCTCAAAGCGCTGCGCAGCCGCCGCCAACCCGGCCCGGGAAAACCGGTCATGCGGCGCCACGAAAGTATGCGGGCGCTCAAAACCCGCCTCACGCAACCGGCGCCCCCCCTGATCCATCAACCGCGCCGCTGCCGCCGCGTCGACCTGATCAAACTCGAAGCAGTCGTGAAAACACCCGTGCTGAACCACGTGATAACCGGGATTGGCCTGCAGGTAAGCGACCAAGTCGGGGTTCTCCTCCATCCGCCGCGTTGCCGCCTGCGGGCGGTGCCCCTCCGGCAAAAAACCCTCGATCCGCCCATCCGGTCGCCGCGCATCCAGCCGCACTTCGGGAATAACCGAGAGGTTCACCGACAATCCGCGATCAAGGAACGGCCGGTAGAGTCGCTCCAGACTGCTGATCGGGGTGAGCGCGTGGGTGTCGTCGTCGCGCAGGATTACGTAGCGCATAACTTTTCCTCGATCAGGTTTTCGTAAAGCCGGCGCATTCGCTCGGCCAGCACCCGAGTGTCAAAATCGGCCCAAACCCGCTGGCGACCGACGGAGGCCAACCGCCCCGCCCAATCCGGATCGAACCACAAGCGGTCAATTCCGGCGTGAAACGCCTCCGGCGCGTCCAAGTTAAACAACACGCCGTTTTTCCCGTCCTCGATCAGGCTGGTGGCCCCCGTGGTGCGACTGGCAATGACGGCGGTGTGCGCCGCCCACGCCTCGAGGATGACCAGCCCGAAGGTCTCGGAAACGGAGGGCAATACCACCGCCCGTGCCTCCTGCAACAACCCGATGAGGCGGGGGTCGCCGGGGGGCAGTCCGCCGGTCAAAATCACATGCCAGCCCAGACCCAGCCGGGCGATCTCGCGTTCCAACTCCGCCGCATAGCCCTCGTCGGTCACCGCCCCGGCCAGCACCAGAAGCAACCGCGGGTGGCGGCGGATCAGCGCGGGCAGTTGGCCAATCAGCCAGGACTGGTTTTTAACCGCATCGATTCTCCCGAGGGCGAGCAGCACACTGCGACCGCTCAAACGAGGGAAGGCGGCGCGTGCCGCCGGACGCTGATCCACCTCGTAGAGCCGCGACGGCACGCCGTGGGGTTGGACCACCACCCGACGACTGGGGTGGTGCCGGCGCATCAGTTGCGCCTCGCGCTCATTGCAGGTGATGATCGCATCGGCGTCATCGAGCAGTCGTCGGCTTTGCAAAAAGAAGCCGCAGAGTTTCCCCCACTCCAGCCCCTCGGTGTGCGGGGCGTTGAACTGAGCCTTGAGCGCGGGCGGCAGATCGTAGACCCCGCCGTGGGTGGTGAACACAAACGGCAGCCGGCGCCGCCGGGCCACCACCCGGCCGATCGAGCCGATCCGGCCCATCGTGTGGGAGTGAATCACCGACAATCCGGGCTCACGCCACAGGCTGCGCAGCAGCTCGAACGACATCAGGTTGCCGCCCACCGCCACCATCTGGCGCCGCTTCTCCTCGGGCAGCCCCCAGATCGGCACGCAGGCCTGGTAGCGTCGCATCACACAGCCCACCTCGGCCAGCGGATCGGCGCCCTCCCGCTCCAGGTTGGGCAGGCTCGGGCTATAGACTAGGGACCGCACCCCGCCCTGCTGCAGCCCGTCGCACAGCCGGTGCAAGGCGGTTTCGGTCCCGCCCCACTCGGCCGGGTTATATTTTCGCAAGACGTGGGCGACGTTCATGACGACCTCACCTCCACTCCGATAACCGCCGGGCCAAACCCGACCGGCCCAGTCGGCTCGCCCCAGTCGGCGATGCGCGGCAAGGGGAGCGCCGTTTTTTTATTTCGCCAATAATAGTGCAGGCCAGCCAGGGCTCCGGCCACAATGTGGAAGGTAATAAAAACGGGCGAATGCCGGTAGGTCCACTCGGTGAGGCTTTGCAAAAAGACCCCGCCAAATCCGAAAAAAACGCCCACGCCAAGAAGCCGCATCGGGTCGGTCGAGCGCCGCACCACGAACGCTCCCGCCACCTGAAACCAGCGTAACCAGAGTA
>CAMBUJ010000178.1 GCA_945871005.1 Opitutus sp. GAS368
TAGAAAATCAACGTAAGCACGGCTCTCCCTTCGCCCTCGTCCGCACTCCCTTAACACCTTGATTCCATGCCCCCAGCCACTTCCGCAACTCGTTCAAAATTGTCCTTCCAAAATGAGAGAACCTCTGGGGATCTTTGGACTTTACGAACTACCAGAATCAATAAACAGCGCCTGCCCCCCCTCGGTATTACTCAACGACCTCGGCATTACCCCTTGAACGCGATATTCCTAGGATCAAGTTGCCGCAACGATCACCACGGTGGTCTGCGCCAAAAACTCGGGGCTACGCGCATTGATCTTCTGCATAAGATCCCGAACCGCTGACTTCGTCGCAGTGGGAGCGCCGCGCAACTGCTTAACCAATTCACGACGAGTCGCCTCCGCGTTGAGCGAACGAACAAAGACGATGGACGCCCATCGTGGAGCTTGCGCGCAAAGCATGGGAGCAATGCTGAGCAAACCGCCAACATATGCCTTATCGTCGAAGATCTCGATGGTGTGGATAATCGAGAACATCAGTTCATCGAACGGCGCTGCGTCATTGAAGAAGCGGGCTAACTCAGCAATACACGCCGGGTCTCTCAAAGCCGCGATGTCCGCTAGGACGGCTTCAAAATCGGCGACATATTTCGGCCCGCGTTCGGAGTCGATGCGGCGTAGTTTTTCCAGCGAGTCGGCAAGCGATGTCATTTTGCGAAGAGTCCGGGGTTTGCGGCACGGTTTTGACGGATCAACTCCTGAAGCTGCTGACGGATCTGCGGGCTATAAAGCCCATCCTGCATGTAGATTCGTCGCGCATCCGATATACCAGCCCCTAACGCCTGACGCGGCGTCAAGTTGAGGTCAGCTTGGGTCCCATATGTGAAAGTATCACGGTGTCGGCCACCAACGCCAGGATGCGGGTGCTCCATATTAATAGCTATGCCGTCGCCCTTCGCGACGCCGTTACGCGCCATGTGATTTGCTGATGGGATATGGTGCGGCGTGATATTGTCGCCCTTGCTTCCTGCCTTAATGAGGTCGTCGTAAGTTCCAACCGCACCTTCACCGGGTAGCAAAGATTTCCCCGGTATTCTCTCTGCGGCTTGAGTGCATCCCGGTGCGTGTTCGTAGTTCCAAAGCCCGTTTTCCTGATGCGTTCCAACGGCTTGCGGCTCGGTTTCCAGACGCGTTTCGGCGACTTCCGGCGCAAAAACCCAGGTGCGAGTTTCGGCCAAGCGCGCATCCGCGCGCGAGGGCGCAAACACGTCCAACAGCACGCACAGGAGGAGGAACCACAGTTGCCGGAACACGATCACGGGCAGCAATCAGGCGGCTAAAGAAGAAGGCAGCGAGCCCGTTTTAACGCACTTCGATCAACCGGTGCCGCCCGGTGGCCAGCGCTTCCAGCACCGTCGGCAGACGAGGCTCAAGCCAGGCACGCAAAGCGCGGTTGCTGGCGTTGCCCACGCGCAACCAGACGATCACCGGCCCGCCAGCCGCTCGGATCGAGCGGTCAGCAAAATCCTCGTCCTTGCTCACGATGACCGCACCGACCTTCAACGCGTGCGCCCATACCGCACCATCCTCGGCGTCGCGCAGGCCGATGTCCTCCAGGTGCTCGGCCTCGTGTCCCGCCTCCGCCAGCCATCGCGCCATCACCGGCGGCAGTTGCGCGTCGATCAAGAACCTCATCGCAGGGTCAGCACGGCGTGATCGACCTGCGCGGCCGCGTATTCCAGACACGCGGTGATGTCTTCGCGCTCAAGATACGGATAGTCCGCCAGGATTTCGTCCTCGGGCACTTTGGCGGCGAGCATCTCCAGCACGTCTTTGACCCGGATGCGCATCCCCCGGATACAAGGACGTCCGCCGCATTGGTTGGGGTTAAAAGTGATGCGCTCCATGGTGGTCATGCCTGCACCTTACCCTCTTCCCTCTCTTCGACAAGCCCGCCCTCGTCGTCTTCTTCCGCCTCATCGGCGAGTTCGGCCGCAAGCTCGGCGGCGGCTTCACGGCTCAAGCTGGCCCCGGGATGCGTGCGGGTGTGGACCTCTTTGAGCATGTGGATGCTCACCTGGGTATAAATTTGGGTCGTGGACAGTTCAGCATGCCCGAGCTGCTGCTGGATAAACCGCACGTCGGCACCGCCCTCCAGCATGAGCGTGGCACAGGTGCGCCGGAACTCCGTAACGTAGCCGGAGCGCGCAGCGCTTTTGTGGCTCGCGCGCCGCGCCACTCACTCCCGCCGCAGTTCGCGGCTCATCAGCGCCTGGAGCGCCTCGGCGGGCGGCTTGCCCGCGTAAAGGATGCGGTAGGTTTCCGCCAAAATCGGCGCGTCGATCCCGCGCTCCTGGCACAGCCCGTAAAACGACTCGGTCGTGCGGTAGCCTTCCACCACCGCCTTGCTGCCGGCTAACAGATCCGCCGCCTTCGCACCTTCACCCAGATGTTGGCCAAAGGTGCGGTTGCGGCTCCACGCGCCCGTGCACGTCGCCACCAAATCCCCAAAGCCGCCCAGCCCGTAAAAGGTTTCCGCCTTCGCCCCCAAGGCCACACCGACGCGGACCATCTCGGCCAGCGCGCGGGTGAGCAACGCGGCCTTGGCGTTGTCGCCAAGCTTGAGCCCGTCGCAGCAGCCCGCGGCGATCGCATAGATGTTTTTGAGGCAACCGCCGAACTCCACCCCGGCCACGTCGTCACTGGTGTAAACGCGCAGAGTCGGCCCGCTGAGTGCGGCCTGCACCTCGGCGAGGATCGCATCGGTTTGTGCGGCGGCCAGCACCATGGCGGCGGGGCGGCCGCGGGCGACCTCGGCGGCATTGGTCGGCCCGCTGAGCACGCCCACCGCGACCTGGGGCAGCACGGCGGCAATGACCTCGCTGGGGCGCAGGTGCGAGCCCAGCTCCAAGCCCTTCACCAACGAGACGACCAGCTTGAGTTGGGTCGCCAGGCCGAGGTTTTGGCGGACTCGCTCACAGGTTTCGCGCAGGGCCTGCGAGGGGCAGGCGAGCAGGATCACGTCGGCCTCCATCAGCACCGGGGTGAGCTCGTGGCCGAGTTGCAAACTGGGCGGCAGGGCGATGCCCGGCAGGTAGTCGGTGTTTGCGCGGGTCGAGGCGAGGGCCAGCGCCTGCTCAAAGCGGCGCGGCACCAAGGTGACCGTGTGGTTGAGCCGCGTCAGATGGATGGCAACCGCCGTCCCCCAAGCCCCGGCCCCGATGATGGCAAAATTCATGGGCAGTGGTTAACCACGAAAAACACGGAAGACACGAAAAGAAAACTCGGCGGCAATGAAGTCGTAGCCAACAGCGCTTACCCCAAGCCGCCGCGCTCCGGCTATTTTCGGGAGCGATCCGTTTTCGTGTATTCCGTGTGTTTCGTGGTTAAAACAGACCGTCGCGCTCAGCGCTTGAGGAAGGCCGGGATGGCCTCGTTGGCGATCTGCTGGGCGAAGGTTTCGCGAGCGTTGATCAACTCGAAGGTCGCGCCCTGGACGAGCACCTCGGCGGCCATAGCGCGGGTGTTGTAGCGGCTGGCCATGGTGTAGCCGTAGGCCCCGGCGCTGAGGAAGGCGATGTGTTCACCCTCGCCGACGGCCTGCAACTGGCGGTCCTTGGCGAAACAGTCGCCGCTCTCGCAGATCGGGCCGACCACGTCGGCCACCAGGGCGCGGCGGGTGGTGTCACGGCAAAGAGGCACGATCTCATGGTAACTCTCGTACATCGCCGGACGCACCAGATCGTTCATGGCGGCGTCGACGATCAGGAAGTTCTTGCTCGCGCCCTGCTTGAAGTGCTCGACCGCGGACAGGAGTACGCCGGCGTTGCCGACCATGAAGCGCCCGTGCTCGAGCACGATCTTCAGGCCGAGCGGCTGGAGCAAGGGCACCAGCGCCGCCCCGTAGGTTTCCGGGGTGAGCGGGCGCTGCTCGGCAGGCTGCGCGTCCCACCACTCCTGCTGACCGCTGGCGAGCGCGTCCTTGTAAACGATGCCCATGCCCCCGCCGATGGAGAAATAGGTGATGCCGTAGGTCGCCTTGAGCTGTTCGACAAACGGGGTGATCTTGCGCACCGCCTCGACGAACGGGGCCACCGAGGTGAGCTGCGAGCCGATGTGCATCTGCACGCCTTTGATGGTGATGTGCGGGTACTGGGCGGCGGCGGCGTAGGCGGCGGCGGCGTTTTTGAGCGGGATGCCGAACTTGTTGTCGCTCTTGCCGGTGGTGATCTTGGCGTGGGTGTGGGCGTCCACATCGGGGTTAACCCGGATGGCAATCGGGGCCTTCACGCCCAACTTGCCGGCCACATGGTTGATGCGGGCCAACTCCGGCTCGCTCTCGACGTGGAAGGAGAAAATCCCGTTTTCCAGGGCGAGCTGGATCTCAGCCTCGGTCTTGCCGATGCCGGCGAACACGCTGGTCTTCACGTTGGCGCCCGCCGCCAAGACGCGCTTGATTTCGCCCCCGCTAACCAAATCGAAGCCGGCGCCGAGGTTGGAAAAGTGCCGCAGCAGGGCGATGTTGGAGTTGGCCTTCATCGCGTAACAGATCTGCAAGTCAATACCCGCCATGCCTTTGGCCATCCGGCTGTAGTTATCCGCCATGGTTGCGGCGCTGTAAACGTAGGTGGGCGTGCCGTAGAGGTGGACGATTTCGGCGAGATCGACGGATTCGCAATGAAGGTTGGAGCCGGTGTAATTGAAATGGTGCATGGCGGATTTTAGAGCGGGCGAAACTGCCCCGTCTGTGCGGGGAAAACCACTCAAATTTTCGGCGGTTTTCCAACCCGCTGGGGCGGCGCCGTGCGCGTGAGCGCGGGGAGGTGCGGAAGAAGCGTGAAAATGGGGTTCGCACCGACTTCCCCCTTGAGCTTGCCGGTGGTGTGCCGATGTTGAAGGCCTCGTGATTCGCGCCTTGCTCCAGCTCCTTCGCTTGCTCCACCTGCCGACCTTCGTGCGCGGGCTGGGTCGGGACGAGCGCGGGCGGAGCACCCCGGTGCACAACGGCAAATTCGCCAGTTTTATGTCGGTGCAGGGCAACCACCGGCGGCATGCCGACCGCCACGACCGCCGGTTGCGCCTGCAAAAGCTCACCCGCGTAGGCTTTGTGCTGGCGGGCGCGCTCGGCGCGGGTTGGGTCGCGCTGGAAAGCGCGAAGGCGCTCGTCTTGTTCTAAAAACCACCCGCCGCGTTTGCTTGGGTGGAAGGGGGCCGTTCATTGGGCCCTATGCGCACCCGTATCCTGATCATAGGGCTGGCGTTGGCGCTGGTGCCGGCCGGCTGCCGAACGGCCTCCGAGGAAGCGCTGGCCGCCCCCATCGCCCGTATCGAGGGCTTCGGCCTGACAGGCACCACGGGCAGCCTTTGCTTGAGTTTCACCAACCCCAATCCAGTGCCGCTGGTGGTTAGTAGTTCCTTCCACACCCTCTCCTTGGGCACCAAGTCGATCGGGATCATCGACGACGAAGAACCAATCGGCCTCCCTGCCCTGGGCACGGTGGCCCACACCGTCGCCCTCACCCCCAAGGTGGTCCTGGCCGCCCAGGGCTACCTGAACAAAAACCCCGGAGCGACCCACGCCAGCGTAAAAAGCGCCCTCCAAGTGATCCTCGCGGCCGACGATTACATTACCCTCAAGAGCACGGGGATTGGGCTCATTCAGCCCCCCTGAGCGCGCCGTCACACCCGCGAAGGGACCGATCGAAGGGCTGAGCGGGAGCGCGGAGCGCTTTCGTGACTCGCCACTCCCCCGCCCCCAAACCTCGAAACGACTCCGTCGCCCCGCTACGCCTCGGAGCCCGCGCCGCGCTCCGGAACTCCGTAACGTAGCGGGAGCGCGCAGCGCTTTCGTGGCTCGCGCACTCCCCCGCCCCAAACCTCGAAACGACTCCGTCGTCCCGCTACGCCTCGGAATCCGCGCCTCCCCCACCCCCGCGCTCCCGAGTTACTCCACCTTGAGCTGCAAATCGGCCAGCAGCGGGTGGCCGGCCACCTCAAAATGATAAATCCGCCGGGTCGCGCCCTTGGCGGTCGGCACCACCAGATGCGTGCCGCGCACCATCGTCGGCAGGGTCAACTTGCACGGGTAGCCGAGGTCGCACAGGCAGTTTTTGAAGTTGCCCACCGACATGTTGGTTAACTCACCCAAGCTATCTTTGACCAGCTCGAAGCCCTCGGCTTTGATCTCCTCCGCCGACATCCCAAGAATCATCCCTGCAGCAACATAGGCGAATTCCTCGGTGAAGCGCAGATGGATAAACCCGTCGATTTCCCCGAGAAAACCAACGCAGCCCATGATCTGAGCGCCATCGCCGAGAATACTGGCATCGATGTGGTCGGCGCAGTCCACAAAGCGGGCGTTGGTTTTAACCAGAATCGGAAAAACATGATCAATCGCCTGGCGGACAGTCTTATCGAGGAGTTCAGGGGTCAGGGAGGCGCGGTCAGGCATGACGAAAAATGAGGGATACCGGTTGCAGGATTCACCCCATGGCGAAGGGATGCCCTTCTCTTCGGCGCAAAACCGGTCGGGCTTAAGGCCAAACTGGAAATTGCCCGCAGATTGGGCGCTTTGGCCTGAACGGCCTGGGAAATCTTTGAGGTGGCGGCCGGCTGGCAGCGGGGTTTTGCTGGCGGCCGCGTGATTTCCGCCCGCAAACACATCGACTACGCCCTCGGTTTTATCGCCCTGGGGCTGGGCACGGCGGCCCGCGAGGAGTTGGCCTTCCTCAGCCCGGCCGAGTTGCAGCACGCCGACAGCC
>CAMBUJ010000179.1 GCA_945871005.1 Opitutus sp. GAS368
ACTCAGGACATCATACGGATTTTAACGCAAAGACGCGAAGGTCGACCCGAAGTGCGCCAAGTAAGGCTGGGAATTGCTTGGCGATCTTTGCGTCCCTTTGCGCCTTAGCGTTAAAACTCCGATTCAGAATCCGACACTTTAAATGTTACTGCCTACTAGGATGGCCAGCGCCTTCAAACCGGGGCGGGTGATCGCACGCGGCAAAAGAAAGCCAAGTGGCACGGGTGATTTGACGGTGGGTTTCATAGGTTGAGGGACGGGACGATTAAAGGCGGGAGAGCTGGAGATCGAGTTGGCCCAGGGCGGCGGCGCGGAACTCCGCGGCGGTGGGAGCGGTGCCGTTTTTGCGAGTTTGCGTTTCAACGAAGTCGCGCGACCAACGGAAATACTCCTGCAAGGTGTCGTGGAGAAGAGATGGAGCGCCCGTATGGTTGTCCACCAGACCGAAGGTGCCATCATGCGAGGAAAACGTCGCCCACCACAGCCAGAGCGGCATGCCCCACTCGATGTTCACGCGGGCCTGGTTCAAAGCGAGGCGGACTTGCTCGCGCTTGGCGGCTTCGAGGCTGATTTTCTCCTTGGTCACAATCTCTTCCCACGTGTAGCCGATCTCGCCGATGAAGACGCGTTTGCCGGCGACCGGGCGCGGCGGGAGCATGGACTCGACGTAATCGAGGTTGGCGAAGGCCTGGGCGCGCAGGGATTCGGCGGTACGGGGCGCGGGCCAGGAATGATAGCCCTGAAAATCATAACTTGAGATGGAAACGAAATCCACGCGCGTACGGGGCAGGACCTCGTTGACCAAACGGCGGAGGCCTTTTTCGCGGGCGGCGCGGGTACCGTTGATCTCTAGATAGGAGAAAACCTGAACCCCCGCGTGCGGTGTGGAAGCCTTAGCCTCATCAATGGCGCGGGTGCGGATGTCGAGCCACTCGGTGTAGGCGGCGAGGCGTTCGGCGGGGATATCGAGTTTTTGGCCGATGCCAGTGCCGCCGGCCATCCAGTCGCCCTCCCAATTGCCGATGAGGAACGTTTTGCCGGTGCCTTGATAACGGGTGAGCAGGTTCCGCGTGAAGGCATAAAACTCCCGGTGCAGGTCGGACTTTTCGGTCTCGCTCATCCGGCGCGTGTGCCAATGACGATCCTGGCCGCCGTGGGCCCAGAAGAGCATCACGCGATAGGGAAGCGCCAAGATGCGCTGGTAAAACGGATCCTCAATGACGGCATCGAGCGTGTCGGGGCCGGCGTAAGGGACGCCTTGCGCAAGCAGGGCTTTCTTGGTGGGGGAAATCTTAAGAATGTCCGAGCCGGCCTAGACCATGATTTCGCAGCCTTGGAATTGAGAAAATGTGCCTTTGCGCGAGGGGAATTTCTCTTCGTTGAGTGCACCCGGCCACTGGGAGCCGAGCATGTAACTAAAGAACGGCGGCTGGGCGCCGGGGCCGTTGACCAGAGCGGTGTGACGATCGCGCGCGGCACGGGCGGCAACGGGGTCGGCGCCGAGCAGGCGGTAATAGTCGTCGGTCAGCCGGGTGAGCTCGCGCTCGCGTGCGTCACCGGGTGCGGCGGAGACGACGGGTGTGCCGAGTTGAAAAAGCGCGGCGGTGGCCGCGAGTGCGGCGAGGAAGCGGCCTGACATGGGGTAATTGGGGTTATTGCGTGTTGGGAATGCCGGCGGAATCTCGAACGACGAGGCGGCGCACGTCGGAGGCGAACTCGGCGACGTTAACCCCCTCGGCGACCTGGGCGTTGAGGTTCACGAGGCGCAGACCATCGATGTTATAAAAACGGGCGGCGGGGCGAAACTCAGGGCGCTCGTAAGTGATGGAGATGTCGGACAGCTCCAGGTTTTTGACGTGGCGGGCAAAGATGCCGTAGGCAGAGAGATCGCCGGCCCAGACTGCCTTGGGGTAACCGCCCTGCTCGGGGATTTCTTTCTGCGCGTCCTTACGGGTGCCGCCACCGCGAGTGATGAGGCGGATGTTTTCGAGTCGCAGGTTTTCAATCGGCTGCTCAGGGATGCCGGTGATGATGATGCCGGCCATCTTGTCGACCCCGTCCATGACGATGTTCGAAATATCGACGTTACGCATGCGGCTCGGCTTCGTGACGTCCGGCGAGCGGTTGCGGGTGCCGGTGGTGATGTGAATGCCGTATTTGCGGACGTCAGTCATGGTGATGTTGCTGATCGTGAAGTTTTCCAAAACGGCGCCATCCACGCTCATAAGCGCCAGGCCCATCGAGCAATGGAAGGTGCAGTTGGTGATGGTGACGTTGCGAAAGCCGCCGCTACTCTCGGTGCCGAACTTGATGCGGCCGACCTGGTTTTTGCCGGGCACGCGGGTGCCGTCGAGCAGGCTGCCGACCTCGTAACCGGTGACCAGGCAGTTGGTGATCATCAGGTTTTCGGTGATGCGGTGTTCGCCGAGGGCGTAGCTGCTCTTGGGGGTGATCGCGTCGTCGTAGGGAGCATTGATACGGCTGTTGGAGATCATGACGTTGCGGCACGAGTCCACGTTGATGCCGTCGCGGTTGGTATCGACGGTAACATTGTCGATGGTGACGCGGTCGCAGCCGGTGACAATGAGCGCGAAGTGGCCGCCACGGAAAATGGTGACGTCGCGCACGAGGACGTTTTTGCAGAGCTTGAAGGCGATGGCTTTGTTGCCGCGGCGGACGGGCGGCAGGCCGTTGTTGGGAAGCGGTTTGCCGTCGGGGCCGAGTTTGAGCACCGGGCGCTCGCCCTCCGAAGCGCAGCCGGACATGCGGTCGAGGATGGGATTCCAAGCGAACAGACCGTCGCCGCTGTCCCAGGCGCCGAGCCCGTCAATCATGCCGTGGCCGGTGATGGAGACGTTTTCGAGACCAATGCCGTAGATGAGGCTGTTGCGAAAGTAGGTGTGGCCGCCGTCCTGGTAGGCGGGCGGCTTGAACTCCTCGGTCTCGTCGTAGGCGTTGGCGCTCTGCGGGGCGGCGACGATGACGGCGCCGGCGTCGATGTGCAGCTCGATGTTGCTCTTCATGCGAATCGAGCCGCTGAGGTAGCGGCCGGCGGGCACCCACACGGTGCCACCACCGGTGGCAGCGGCGGCCTCGATGGCCTTGTTGATCGCGAGGTGGTCGAGGGTCTTGCCGTCGCCCGTGGCACCGTGGTCGCGGACGTTGAAAAGGGCCGAGGTGTCGGCGCGCGCGGAGCCTAACAGCGCGAGGAAAACGCCGAGGCAGAGTAGTCCGATTGAGAGGCGGTTTTTGGGTTTCATGAAAGGACGCAACTAGGATTTAAAACGGGGGATTGGGCGATGGAGCGCAGGCTGAGACTGTAATAAACACTCCATCTGGCAAGGTGCCCGGCCCCCATCAAAACTAACGGACTACGCACACCACTCACCGAGCGATTCGTCCTCTACTCGGTATGGTCAGTGGACCTCGAGCTTCGGCTGAACAAGTCGACGCGGCTGCCAAAACGACAGGAGGCGATGAGGCTGCCTGTGGCTGGTCGCATCTAACACCAGAGAGATCGCGCTTTCCGCGGAGTCCTCCAGCTCTCTCCCCTTGCCCTGGCGCGAGCCCTCCCCGAGGCTCCAGCCCATGAACTGGACCGCCCCTTTCCGCCCGCTATTGCGCACCGGCGAAACCCTGCTCGATCGCCTGCTGTGCGTACTTGGCGCGGTCGCCTTTGCCCAACTCCCCGAGTTTATCCAACAATACCGGCAGCGGTTCGGCGGGCACCTGGATGAGGCCCGCCGCCACCTCGCCGAATTCGAAAAGCTCGCCGCCCACGCCAAGCTCACCGTGCCGCAGTTCATCGAGCGCACCTCGTCCAACCCCGACACCACCGTCGCCGGCCTAGGCACGGTCATGCACACGGCCCTGGCCCGCGTCGACGAGTTGGCTACCGCCGATGCCGCCTTGCGCACGGCCACCCTCTGGCAAAAACCGTTCGTTTTTTTCGCCCACCTCGACTCCTCGATCGCCCGCGCCACCTGGGAGATTTACCAACCGGCCGTGCCCACCACCACCGAGGGACTGGTTTACGCCGCCGCCGGCATGATCGCTTTTCTTGGACTCTACCACGGCTTGGTCCGCGCCCCGATTGCCACCGTCCTCCGCCGCCCAGGCCCACGCGCCGCGAGTGCGACGACCTGAAGCGAGGCCAGCCGGATCAGGTGGCCGCGTCCCCGCGCAACCACTTCGCATCCGCGTAAAACGTCCCAAACGGCACCAGACTCGCTGCAACCACGAGCGCGGCGCGCATCCAACTCCAGGATAGCTCCACAGCGACCTGAAGCGCAGCGGCCACATAGGCGATGAAGAGCACGCCATGCGCCATGCCAATGATGCGTACCGGCTCCGGCATGCCCCAGACGTATTTCAACGGCATGGCCACGCCGATCAGCAGGAGAAAGGAAACACCTTCCAGCCAACCAACCAGTCGCAAACGGCCGAGGGAGGTGGTGACAAATTGGTTCATGGGAAAAAAGTGCGTTCAGGGTTTCGGGCCGCGGCGCCGGTAGCGGGACCACGGCGTCTCCACAAAAAAGCCCGCCGAGCGCTAGGCTAGACGGGCTAAAAAATGGTGGACACCACTGGACTCGAACCAGCGACCCCATCCGTGTGAAGGATGTGCTCTAACCAACTGAGCTAGGTGTCCGAAAGGTCGGCGAAGCTGGGGAAGCATTTGGCGCAAATCAACACCGATTTCACTTCAACGACCACGAAAGCCCGCCGGCCCTCCGAAATCTAATTGGCCTTCGCTCGCTTTTCGGCAAACCCTGCGGCCATGCGCACCCACGTTTACCTCACCGCTTTGATCGGTGCAGCCGGCATCATCACCGGAGCCTTTGGCGCCCACGCCCTCAAGAGCAACCTGCTCGCTTGGGGCACTCTCTCGCTGTGGCAGACCGCCGTGCTCTACCACCTCCTCCACGCCCCCGCCCTGCTCGCCGCCTGCCTCTTCCCCACTGAAAACCCGGTCGCCCGCCGGTGGTTAACGCGCGCCTGCCGCTGCTGGATCATCGGCATCGTTTTGTTTTCCGGTTCGCTCTACGGCCTGGCCGTGGGCGGCCCGCACTGGCTAGGACCGGTCACCCCGCTTGGCGGATTTTTCCTGATCGCCGGCTGGCTCTGTGTGGCCGGGGCCGCACCGAAACCAACCGCCACGGCACCGTCCGCTTAACCCGTCCGCATAACCCGTCCGCCAGCCCGCCTCCCCTGACCCATGGAACTGCCCGCCGAGCTACGTCCGGTGCTGGAAGCGTTGCGCCGCGTGGCCCGCCCGCGTTTGGCCGGGGGCTGCGTGCGCGACGCGCTGCTCGGACTGACGCCCAAGGACTTCGACGTCGAGGTGCAGGGCATTACCTTTGACGGCCTACACCGGGTGCTGGCTCCGTTTGGCGCCACCGACGTGGTCGGCCGCAGTTTCGGGGTAATTAAACTGCGTCTGGCCGGGGCCGAATACGATTTCAGCCTGCCTCGCCGTGAATCGAAAACCGGCGCCGGCCACCGTGGCTTCGCGGTTACCCCCGATCCGGAGCTCAGCGACGCCGACGCGGCCGCCCGGCGCGATTTCACGCTCAACTCGCTCACCTGCGACCCGTTCACCGGCGAAATCTTCGATCCGCACGGTGGCCAACGCGACCTGCGCGACCGCATCCTGCGCCACACCAGCCCCGCCTTTGTGGAGGATCCGCTGCGCGTGCTGCGCGCCTTCCAGTTCGCCGCCCGCTTCAACCTCACCCTCGCCCCCGAGACCGCCGCGCTCTGTCGCGACATCGCCAATACCTACCCCGAACTTCCTGTGGAGCGCATCTGGGGCGAGTGGGACAAGTGGGCCACTCAGGCGGCCTACCCGTCCCGCGGCCTGGCTATACTCGAGGAGACCGGCTGGCTGGTGCATTTCCCCGAAATCGCCGCCTTGCGCGGCTGTCCCCAGGACCCCGAATGGCACCCCGAGGGCGACGTGTTCACCCACACCGCCCATTGCTGCGACGCCCTCGTAAAACTCCCCGATTGGGTTAACTCCCCGCCGGCGCGCCGCCGGATTCTGCTGCTGGCAGTCCTGGCCCACGACTTCGGCAAACCCGCCACCACCGCCCAGTCCGAGGTGCGCGGCCGCCTGCGCTGGCGCAGCCTTGGACACGAATCCGCAGGCGGCCCACTCGCCGAGAGCTTCCTGCGGCGCATCGGCGCTCCCCTGGCGGTGATCGCCGCCGTGCGCCCGCTGGTCGTGCTCCACCTCGCCCACCACCACGGCAGCGGCGAATTCAGCGACAGCCACATCCGCCGCCTCGCCCGCAAACTCCACCCCGCCACCATCGACGACCTCTGCGCGGTCATGAGTGCCGACTCGCTTGGCCGCCCGCCGCTCACCGGCGAAGAAAACCTCCCGCTGATCGCGACCCTCCGCCACCGCGCCCACGAACTCAACCTGCGCCAGAACCCGCCCCGCCCCATCCTGCTCGGCCGTCACCTCATTCACCTCGGGCACACTCCCGGCCCGCAGTTTTCGGCCATTTTACACGCCGCTTTTGAGGCCCAGCTCGACGGTGCGTTCACCGAACCAGAAGGCGCACTCATCTGGTTGAGAAACTATTTGCAGAAAATCCCCAACCGCGAGTCGTGACAAATCCTGCGCGAGGCGTTTTTGTAGCCCTCCCTTTTTCTCCCCAAAACATGTCCACCCAACTCGACCAGCTGAAACAGTTCACCGTTGTTGTCGCCGATACTGGCGAC